>CAZWAG010000037.1:0-18552 GCA_964631845.1 uncultured Eubacterium sp. | reverse complement strand
GGTTTTCCGTGGAGCGAATGTCATGTTAGGAAACTGGCGACAAGTCACTGTACAAAACATAAGTCCACCGAAGAGTGGAAACACCGTGTGAAAGTTGTTGATAAAAATGACACACACGGAAAGGTTGTACGGTCACCACTTGTCGTGCTAAAATAGTACGAAAAGGAGGCGGCTTTTTTTATGGCACAGGTAATGAGAATTACATTAAAGGCTTACGATCACAAATTAGTAGATCAGTCAGCTAAGAAAATCGTTGAAACTGCAAAGAATTCAGGATCAGAAGTAAGTGGTCCGGTACCTCTTCCAACAAAGAAGGAAGTAGTTACAATTCTTAGAGCTGTACACAAGTACAAAGATTCTAGAGAGCAGTTTGAACAGAGAACTCACAAGAGACTCATCGATATTGTAACACCTACACAGAAGGCTGTAGATGCATTATCAAGATTAGAAATGCCAGCAGGTGTTCAGATCGACATCAAGATGAAGGAAAAATAAGACTTCATCGTCACTTATTACATTATTAATAAAGTGAATTATCCTTGAAGGTTTAGATGATATAAACTGTTCTAGGATGATCGCGCAAGCGATCCGCTGTAGATTAACAGGAGGTAATTAAAATGAAGAAAGCTATATTAGCTAAAAAAGTTGGAATGACTCAGATATTCGCAGACAATGGTGAATTAGTTCCAGTAACAGTTCTTCAGGCTGGTCCATGTGTAGTAACACAGGTTAAGACAGTTGAAAACGACGGTTACGAAGCTGTTCAGGTTGGTTTCGAGGATATCAGAGAAAAGTTAGTCAACAAGCCACGTAAGGGTATGTTTGACAAGGCTGGGGTTTCTTACAAGAGATATGTAAGAGAATTTAAGCTTGAAGGCGAATACTCAGTTAAAGATGAAATCAAGGCAGATATCTTTGAAGCAGGCGATAAGATTGATGCAACTGCAATTGCAAAGGGAAAAGGATTCCAGGGTGCAATTAAGAGACACGGACAGTCAAGAGGACCTATGGCTCATGGTTCTAAATACCATAGACATGCTGGTTCAAACGGTTCATGTTCAACTCCTAGTAAGGTGTTTAAGGGTAAGAAGATGCCTGGTCACATGGGTGGCAAGAAGGTAACAACTCAGAACCTTGAAGTTGTAAGAGTTGATGCAGAAAAGAACTTACTCTTAATTAAGGGTGCTGTACCGGGACCTAAGAAAGCTTTAGTAACAATTAAAGAATCAGTTAAATCCGGTAAGTAGTATTTGAAAGGAGGATATACAGATGGCAGAAGTATCTGTTTTAAATATGGAAGGAAGCGAAGTTGGTAAAATTACACTTAGCGATGCTGTATTTGGTGTAGAAGTAAATGAGCATTTATTACATCAGGCAGTATTAAACCAGCTTGCAAACAACCGTCAGGGAACACAGAAAGCTAAGACTCGTTCAGAAGTTAGCGGCGGTGGAAGAAAGCCATGGAGACAGAAGGGAACTGGTCATGCAAGACAGGGTTCAACAAGAGCTCCACAGTGGACAGGCGGCGGAGTTGTATTTGCTCCAACACCAAGAGATTATTCATTCAAGATGAATAAGAAAGAAAAGAGAATCGCTCTCAAGTCAGCAATGACAGCAAGAGTTAACGAAGGAAAGTTAATTGTAGTTGACGAACTTAAGTTTGACGCTCCTAAAACAAAGGAATTTGCAAAGGTGATGAAAAACTTAAACGTTGAAAAGGCGTTAGTAGTATTAAACGAAAATGATGTTAACGTTGTTAAGTCAGCTCAGAACATTCCTACAGTAAAGACAGCTTTAACAAACACAATCAATGTATACGACATTCTTAAGTACGATGCATTAGTTGTTGAAAAGGCAGCTGTAGAAACTATTGAGGAGGTGTATGCATAATGGCAGATTTAAAATATTATGACGTTATACTTGCTCCTGTAATTACAGAAAAAAGTATGAATGCAATGGCAGACAAGAAATACACATTCTACGTACACACAGATGCAACTAAGACACAGGTTAAGGAAGCAGTTGAGAAAATGTTCGAAGGAACAAAGGTTGCTAAAGTTAACACAATGAACTTAGATGGCAAGAACCGTAGAAGAGGATATGTTACTGGAAAGACAGCTCAGAAGAAGAAAGCTATCGTTCAGTTAACAGAAGAAAGCGCAGATATTGAAATCTTCGCTGGATTATAAGATAAGTGATTATACGCAAAACAAGCGTGACATTAAATTGTAGTTTGAAAGGAGAAAGAAAATGGGAATTAAGACATTTAACCCATATACACCTTCAAGAAGAGCTATGACTATGCTTGACAATGTTGAAATTACAAAGTCAACTCCGGAAAAGAGCTTGACAAAGTCTCTCAACAAGACAGCAGGTCGTAACAATCAGGGTAAAATAACAGTTAGACACCATGGTGGTGGTTCTAGAAGAAAATACAGAATGATCGACTTCAAAAGAAACAAAGTTGACATTCCTGCAACAGTAAAGAGCATTGAATATGATCCAAACAGAACAGCAAACATTGCATTAATTTGCTACGCTGATGGTGAAAAGTCATACATTCTTGCTCCAGCTGGATTAAAGGTTGGAGATGTACTTATGAATGGTGAAAATGCTGAAGTTAAGGTAGGTAACTGCTTGCCATTATCAGCAATCCCGGTTGGTACAGAAATCCACAACGTTGAGTTATATCCAGGTAAGGGCGGACAGTTAGTTCGTGCAGCTGGTAACGTAGCTCAGTTAATGGCTAAGGAAGGTAAGTATGCAACACTTAGACTTCCATCAGGCGAAATGAGAATGGTACCAGTTATTTGCCGTGCAACAATCGGTACAGTTGGTAACATTGAACACGGTCTTGTAAACATTGGTAAAGCAGGACGTAAGCGTAATATGGGTATCAGACCTACAGTTCGTGGTTCTGTTATGAACCCTAATGACCATCCACACGGTGGTGGTGAAGGACGTGCACCAGTTGGTCGTCCGGGCCCATGTACACCTTGGGGCAAGCCAGCACTTGGTTTGAAGACTCGTAAGAAAAATAAGAAGTCTAACAA
Source organism: uncultured Eubacterium sp. (assembly GCA_964631845.1). Taxonomy (GTDB): domain Bacteria; phylum Bacillota; class Clostridia; order Lachnospirales; family Lachnospiraceae; genus Eubacterium_G. The sequence goes on along the minus strand of CAZWAG010000037.1, from coordinate 15,499 downwards.
GATGATTATTAGAAGACGTGACGGAAAGAACATGAAATAAGGAGGTAGGAACTAATGGCTAGATCATTAAAAAAAGGTCCATTTGCGGATGAGAGTTTATTAAAGAAAATTGATGCAATGAACGAATCAGGCGAAAAGTCAGTTGTTAAGACATGGTCAAGACGTTCAACAATTTTCCCACAGATGGTAGGACATACAATCGCTGTTCATGATGGTAGAAAGCATGTTCCTGTATATGTTACAGAAGACATGGTTGGTCACAAACTTGGTGAATTCGTTTCTACTAGAACTTACAGAGGACACGGAAAAGACGAAAAGAGAGGTTAAATAAAACCGTAATTTGAAAGGAGGTCTCATCTATGGCAAAAGGACATAGATCCCAGATAAAGAGAGAGAGAAATGCTAATAAAGATACTAGACCATCAGCTAAGTTATCTTACGCTAGAGTGTCAGTACAGAAAGCATGTTTCGTATTAGATGCCATCAGAGGTAAAGATGTTCAGAGTGCTATCGGTATTCTCACATACAACCCAAGATATGCATCAAAAGTAATTTTAAAATTATTAAATTCAGCTATTGCAAATGCTGAAAACAATAACAACATGGATGCTAGTAAACTTTACATTGCAGAGTGCTACGCAAATCCAGCACCTACAATGAAGAGAATTAAACCTAGAGCACAGGGTAGAGCTTATAGAATCTTAAAGAGAAACAGCCACATTACATTAGTGCTCGATGAGAGATAAGAAGGAGGCAAAGTTATGGGACAGAAAGTTAATCCACATGGATTAAGAGTCGGAGTTATTAAAGACTGGGACTCAAAGTGGTATGCAGAAGCTGATTTTGCTGACAACTTAGTTGAAGATTACAAAATCAGAACATACCTTAAGAAGAGATTATACAGTACAGGTGTTTCAAAGATTGAAATCGAAAGAACAACTGACAGAGTAAGAGTTAATGTTTACACAGCTAAGCCTGGTCTCGTAATCGGTAAGGGTGGCGCTGAAATTGAAAAAGTTAAAGCTGAAGTTCAGAAGATGACAGATAAGAAGTTATTTATGGACGTTAAGGACATTAAGAGACCGGATAAGGATGCTCAGTTAGTAGCTGAAAACATTGCTGCACAGTTAGAAAACCGTGTATCATTTAGAAGAGCAATGAAGTCATCAATGTCAAGAACAATGAAGGCTGGTGCTTTAGGTATCAAGGCTGCATGTTCAGGTCGTCTTGGTGGTGCTGATATGGCTCGTACAGAGTTCTATAGTGAAGGTACAATCCCACTTCAGACATTACGTGCTGATATCGAATATGGTTTCGCTGAAGCTGATACAACTTACGGTAAAGTAGGTGTAAAGGTTTGGGTTTATAACGGCGAAATACTTCCAACTAAAGAAGGAGGTAACAAATAATGTTAATGCCAAAAAGAGTTAAACATAGAAAACAGTTTCGTGGTTCTATGAGAGGTAAAGCTACAAGAGGTAACAAGATTACTTACGGTGAATATGGTATCGTAGCAATGGAACCATCATGGATTAGATCAAACCAGATTGAAGCTGCCAGAGTTGCTATGACTCGTCATATCAAGCGTGGTGGTAAAGTTTGGATTAAGATTTTCCCTGATAAACCTGTAACAAAGACTCCAGCTGAAACTCGAATGGGTAAAGGTAAAGGTGCTTTGGAATATTGGGTAGCAGTTGTTAAACCAGGACGTGTAATGTTTGAAATCGCAGGCGTTCCAGAAGACGTAGCTAGAGAAGCTTTACGTCTTGCAACACACAAGCTTCCTATTAAGTGTAAGATTGTTTCACGAGAAGAATTAGAAGGCGGTGATAACAGTGAAAATTAAGACATATGTAGAAGATTTAAAGACAAAATCAGCTGCAGAACTTGAAGAAGAATTAGTAGCTGCTAAAAAGGAACTTTTCAATTTAAGATTCCAGAACGCAACAAACCAGTTAGATAACACAAGCAGAATTAAGGAAGTTAGAAAGAACATTGCCAGAATTCAGACTGTTATAGTTGAAAAGGCAAATGCTGCTGAATAGTTTATTGGAAAGGAGAAATTGTTGTGGAAAGAAATTTAAGAAAAACACGTACAGGAAAAGTTATCAGCGACAAAATGGATAAGACAATCGTTGTTGCTGTTGAGGATCATGTAAAGCATCCTTTATATAACAAGATCGTTAAGAGAACTTACAAGTTAAAGGCTCATGACGAAGAAAACCAGTGCGGTATCGGTGATACAGTAAAAGTTATGGAAACAAGACCATTGTCAAAAGACAAGAGATGGAGACTTGTAGAAATTATTGAAAAGGCTAAATAAAGTCTTGATAAGAAGAAGGAGGAATACAGCATGATTCAACAGGAAAGTAGACTTAAAGTAGCTGATAACACAGGTGCTAAAGAATTACTTACAATCAGAGTAATGGGCGGATCTACTAGAAGATATGCTAATATCGGCGATATTATCGTTGCTACTGTTAAAGATGCAACACCAGGTGGAGTTGTTAAAAAAGGTGACGTAGTAAAAGCTGTAGTAGTTCGTACTGTTAAAGGCGCTCGTCGTAAAGATGGTTCATACATCAGATTTGACGAAAATGCTGCTGTAATTATAAAAGATGATTTAACCCCAAGAGGTACTCGTATTTTTGGGCCGGTTGCAAGAGAATTAAGAGACAAGCATTTTATGAGAATTGTTTCACTTGCACCTGAAGTTTTATAGGAGGTATGCATAAATGTCAGCTATGAAGATTAAAAAAGGTGATACAGTAAGAGTTATCGCTGGTAAAGACAAAGGTAAAGAAGGTAAGGTTTCTTCAGTAGACTCAAAGAAGAATACTGTAACAGTCGACGGTGTTAACATGCATACAAAGCACACAAAACCAAGTGCACAGAACCAGAATGGTGGCATTGTAACACAGGAAGGACCTATAAATGCATCTAACGTAATGGTAGTATCTAAGGGTGAAGTTACTAGAGTTGGATACAAAGTAGAAGATGGAAAGAAAGTACGTATCGCTAAGAAGACTGGCGAAGTACTTGACTAATTGAGAGAGGAGGTCCAAAAGTGAGTAGACTTAAAGAAACTTATTTAAATGAGATTAGAGATGAAATGCAGAAGAAGTTCGAATATAAGAACGAAATGCAGATCCCTAAGATTGATAAGATTGTTATAAACATGGGTGTTGGCGAAGCCAAGGAAAATGCCAAAGTTTTAGAGACAGCAGTTAAGGATCTTGAAACTATCACAGGTCAGAAGGCTGTTATTACAAAGGCTAAGCATTCAGTAGCTAATTTCAAGTTAAGAGAAGGACAGCCTATCGGATGTAAGGTAACACTCAGAGGCGAAAAGATGTACGAATTCTTAGATAGATTAGTAAATCTTGCATTACCTCGAGTAAGAGACTTTAGAGGAGTTAATCCTAATGCATTTGATGGAAGAGGAAATTACGCTCTTGGTATCAAGGAACAGGTTATCTTCCCTGAAATCGAATATGATAAGGTTGATAAGGTTAGAGGTATGGACATTATTTTTGTTACTACAGCTAACACAGATGAAGAAGCTCGTGAATTATTGACATTATTTAATATGCCATTTGCAAAGTAATTAGGAGGTAGATCCATGGCTAGAACTGCTATGAAAGTTAAACAGCAAAGAAAAGCTAAATTCTCAACACAGGCATACAACCGTTGTAGAATCTGTGGACGTCCACATGCTTATTTAAGAAAATACGGAATTTGTAGAATTTGCTTCCGTGAATTAGCATATAAAGGACAGATACCAGGCGTTAAGAAAGCAAGCTGGTAAGAGAAATTTTGAAGGAGGAAATAAACTATGACTATGAGTGATCCAATTGCAGATATGCTTACAAGAATTCGTAATGCAAATACTGCTAAACATGATACAGTAGATGTTCCTGCATCAAAGATCAAATTAGCTATTGCTGAGATTCTTTTAAATGAAGGTTACATCGCAAAATATGATGTTTTAGAAGAAGGAAACTTCAAGACAATCAGAATCACATTAAAGTATGGCGTTGATAAGAACGACAAGGTTATTACAGGAATCAAGAAGATTTCTAAGCCTGGTCTTCGTGTTTACGCTGGTAAAGATGAATTGCCAAGAGTTCTTGGTGGACTTGGTGTTGCAATCATCTCAACAAACAAGGGTGTGATTACAGATAAAGAAGCAAGAAAAGCAAACGTTGGTGGAGAAGTTCTCGCGTTCGTTTGGTAAATAAATTTTAGGAGGTAAGGCGAAATGTCACGTATAGGAAGAATGCCTATCGCTATCCCAGCAGGTGTTACTGTTGAAATAGCAGAAAATAATAAGGTGACTGTCACAGGACCTAAGGGAACACTTGAAAGAGTATTACCAGAGTCTATGGACATTAAGAAAGACGGCGAAGAAATCGTTGTTACAAGACCAAATGATTTAAAGAAAAATAAAGCATTACATGGTCTTACAAGAACACTTATCTACAACATGGTAGTAGGTGTTACAGAAGGTTATGAAAAAGTTCTCGAAGTCAACGGTGTTGGTTACAGAGCTCAGAAACAAGGTAAGAAATTAGTCCTTTCATTAGGTTATTCTCATCCGGTTGAGATGGAAGATCCAGAAGGAATCGAAACTGTATTAGATGGTCAGAATAAGATTATTGTAAAGGGAATTGACAAAGAAAAAGTTGGCCAGTACGCTGCAGAAATCAGAAGTAAGAGAGAGCCTGAACCATATAAGGGTAAAGGTATCAAGTATGACACTGAGGTTATCAGACGTAAAGTTGGTAAGACTGGTAAGAAATAATTAAAGGAGTGTAAAAAATGGTTAGTAAGAAATCTAGAAGTGAAGTTCGTGTTAAGAAACATAACAGACTGCGTAATCATTTAAGTGGAACAACAGAATGTCCACGTTTGGCAGTTTTTAGAAGCAATAATCATATGTATGCTCAAATTATTGACGATACAGTTGGAAAAACTCTTGTTGCTGCTTCAACAAACGAGGCTGATGCAAAGAAAGAGTTGGAAAAAACTAATAACGTTGATGCCGCAGCATATGTTGGCAAGGTTATTGCTGAAAGAGCAGTTGAAAAAGGTATTAAAGAAGTTGTTTTCGATAGAGGCGGCTTCATTTACCAGGGTAAAGTTAAGGCATTAGCAGATGCAGCTAGAGAAGCTGGTCTGGAATTTTAGTTGAGGAGGTAACACATGAGACGTGATAAAATTGATGCAAGTCAGTTAGAACTTGAAGAAACAGTAGTGTCAATCAAGCGTGTTACTAAAGTAGTAAAGGGTGGACGTAATATGCGTTTCGCAGCTTTAGTAGTAGTTGGTGACAAACATGGACACGTTGGTGCTGGTTTAGGAAAAGCAGCTGAAATTCCTGAAGCAATCCGTAAAGGTAAAGAAGATGCGATGAAGAACCTCATTAGTGTTCCTATTGATGAAAACAACAGTATCCCATATGACATTATCGGAAAGTTTGGTAGCGCACAGGTTCTTTTGAAGAAGGCTCCAGAAGGTACTGGTGTTATCGCCGGTGGTCCTGCACGTAGCGTTGTAGAACTTGCTGGTATTACAAACATTCGTACAAAGTCTTTAGGTACAAACAACAAGCAGAACGTAGTTCTTGCTACAATTGAAGGATTAGCTGCATTAAAGACTCCAGAAGAAGTAGCTACACTTCGCGGTAAAACTGTAGAAGAGATTTTAGGCTAATAAGGAGGTAATTAAAGATGGCAGATAAATTAAGAATTACTTTAGTTAAATCAACAATTGGAGCAGTTCCAAAGAATAAAAAGACTGCTGAAGCTTTAGGACTTACAAAGCTTAATAAGACAGTCGAGATGCCTGACAATGCTGCAGTCAGAGGAATGATTCAGAGAGTTAGACATTTAGTAAAAGTTGAAGAAATTTAATTTGAGAGATAGGAGGTGCGACAATGGATTTATCAAATTTAAAGCCAGCAGATGGCTCAAAGCAGAGTGATAATTTCAGAAGAGGTCGTGGTCACGGTTCAGGAAACGGCAAGACAGCTGGTAAGGGTCATAAAGGACAGAAAGCTCGTTCAGGAAGCCCAAGACCTGGTTTCGAAGGTGGTCAGATGCCATTATATAGAAGAATTCCTAAGAGAGGTTTTACTAATATCAACACAAAGAACATTGTTGGTATTAATGTAACAGCATTAGAAAGATTTGATAATGATGCTGTTGTAACAGTTGAGACATTAGTTGAAGCTGGTGTTATTAAGAACCCACGCGATGGAGTTAAAATTCTTGGTAATGGTGAATTAACTAAAAAGCTTACTGTAAAGGTTAATGCTTTTAGTGAAGGCGCTAAGGCTAAAATCGAAGCTGCAGGCGGAAGTTGCGAGGTGATCTAGTATGTTAGAAACCTTAAAAAACGCATTAAAAGTAAAAGAAATTAGAAAAAGATTGTGGTACACATTCTTTATGATGATCGTTGTAAGACTTGGTTGTCAGATTCCAATTCCATTTTTAAATTCAGCAACAATCGCTGAAATCATGAAAAATAACTTTTCAAATGATGCTTTCAGCTTGATTTCTGCATTTACTGGTGGATCAATGGAAAAGATGTCAATTTTTGCACTTAACATCACACCATACATTACAGCATCAATCATCATGCAGTTATTAACAATTGCTATTCCTAAGCTGGATGAAATTCAGAAGGATGGCGAGGAAGGTAGAAAGAAAATTGCAGAAATTACACGTTATTTAACAGTAGGTCTTGCAATTATCGAATCTACTGCAATGATAATTGGCTTTGCTAACCAGGGTATCTTTGATACAGATACACTTGCATATGATGCAAGAAAATCATTTGTAAAGGTTGCAATTATTCTTACAGGTATTGTTGCAATGACAGCAGGTTCAGCTGTCCTTATGTGGATTGGTGAGCAGATTACTGAAAAGGGTGTAGGTAATGGTATTTCTATCGTACTTACAATCAATATTATTTCAGGATTGCCAAGTGACGTAGCAGGATTATTTACAAACTATGTTGGTGGCGAAGGAAAATCAATTGGTGGAAGATTACTTGCTATATTGATTATCGCTGCCGTATTAATTGGAATTGTTGTTTTAGTAGTTATACTACAGGGTGCAATCAGAAAAATATCTGTACAGATGTCACAGAAGGTACAGGGTAGAAGACAGGTTGGTGGACAGCAGTCAAACATCCCACTTCGTGTTAACACAGCAGGTGTTATCCCGGTTATCTTTGCATCATCATTATTACAGTTCCCAGTTGTTATAGCATCATTCTTCGGTAAATCACCGGAATGGTCACATTACTTAAGTCAGTCATACTGGTGCAATCCAGCTCAGCTTAAGTATTCAATTGGTTTTGTAGTATATATTCTTCTTATTGTATTCTTTGCTTACTTCTATACATCAATTACTTTCAACCCACGTGAGGTTGCAAAGAACCTTAATGACAGAGGTGGATTTATTCCTGGTATCAGAAGTGGTAAGCCAACAGTTGCTTATTTGACAAAGATATTAAATTACATCATTTTAATTGGAGCAGTAGGACTTATTATTGTAGCTGCTATTCCAATTGTAGCTGCAGGAGTTGCCGGAGCTCAGATTGGTTTCGGTGGTACATCAGTTATCATCATCGTAGGTGTTGTATTAGAAACACTTCAGACTATAAAGTCAATGGTAACAGAGCGTAGCTTCAGTACTGTAAAAGGTATATTCTAATTAAATGAAATATTAGGGGACGGTCTTCTCAGGTCGCCCCCTACAGTAGCTTAGACACAGTGAATATATAACAATGAAAAGCAAATAGTTTAACAGTTTTAATCGCTTCGGACTATTTGCTGTTCATTATTCACTATTTGTAATTGTTATGAGGTAAATTATATGAAAATAATTATGTTAGGAGCACCTGGTGCAGGAAAAGGCACACAGGCAAAAATGATTGCTGAAAAGTACAGCATTCCACACATCTCAACAGGAGATATTTTTAGAGCAAACATTAAAAACGGAACAGAATTAGGAAAGAAAGCTAAGTCTTATATGGACAAGGGACAGTTAGTTCCTGATGAATTAACATTAGACTTAATTATGGATAGATTTAAAGCAGATGACTGCAAGAATGGATATGTTTTAGATGGTTTTCCAAGAACAATTCCTCAGGCAGAAGCTCTTGACTCTGCTCTTAAAGCAGAAGGCGAAAAAGTTGATTTTGCTATCGATGTTGATGTTCCAGACGAAAACATCGTAAAGAGAATGGGAGGAAGACGCGCATGCGTTAACTGTGGAGCAACATATCACATTGTTTACAGTCCAACAAAGGTTGAAGGTAAATGTGATAAGTGTGGCGAAAATCTTATCGTAAGAGATGATGATAAACCAGAGACAGTACTTAGTCGTTTAGAGGTATATCATAATCAGACACAGCCACTTATCGATTACTACAACAACCAGGGAATTTTAAAAAGCGTAGACGGAACAGTTGATATGAAAGATGTTTTCAACGCTATCGTAGATATTTTAGAGGCTTAATTATGGCAGTAACAATTAAATCTGAAAGAGAAATAAATTTGATGCGCGAAGCAGGAAAAATTCTTGCAAAGGTGCATGAAGAGCTTGGAAAAGAAATAAAGGCGGGAATGTCATCTTATGAGATTGATAAATTGTGTGAAGAAATCATAAGAAGCTATGATTGTATTCCTTCATTCTTAGGTTATGAAGGTTATCCGGGAAGTGTATGTATTTCAATTAATGATGAAGTAGTACACGGACTACCACACAAGGACAAAATAATCCGGGATGGAGATATTGTCAGTCTTGATACAGGTGTTATCTGGAAGGGATATCAGTCAGATGCAGCGAGAACAATTGCTATAGGAGAAATCAGCAAGGAAGCACAGCAGTTGATTGATGTAACAAAACAGAGTTTCTTTGAAGGAATAAAATTTGCAAAAGAAGGTTGTCATCTTTATGATATTTCAGCTGCTATCGGTGATTATGCTGAGAAGTTCGGTTATGGAGTTGTAAGAGAACTTGTTGGTCATGGTATCGGAACAGAGATGCATGAGGATCCACAAATTCCAAACTTCAGGCAGAAGAGGAGAGGAATGAGACTTCAGGCAGGTATGACATTGGCAATTGAACCAATGATAAATATGGGAAGACCTGATGTGGCATTCTTGGATGACGATTGGACTGTAGTAACAGATGATGGTTCATTATCAGCACATTATGAGAACACAGTTCTCATAACAAAGGGTGAACCTGAAATATTATCACTCTAAAATATAGGAGGAATTTAAAATGTCAAAAGCAGATGTAATTGAAATAGAAGGAACAGTAGTAGAAAAGTTGCCAAATGCAATGTTTAGGGTAGAACTTGAAAATGGTCATATTGTATTAGCTCACATCAGTGGAAAGTTAAGAATGAACTACATCAAGATTCTTCCTGGCGATAAAGTAACTATAGAAATGTCACCATACGATTTGTCAAAAGGACGAATCATCTGGCGTGACAAATAAGACGTGCATTTTAAAAAAGTTAAACTCTCATTTAGAAAGCTTGCTTTCTAAGGAGAGTTGAACTTTTTTAAAATATAGGGCGTATGCCCGTTCAGTGAGAAGAAGCGAAGCGGATTCGAACTGGCGCACGTCGAAGAAGAGTGGGCCAAGTGAGAAGCGAAGCGGATTCGAACCGGCGCACGTCTGAAAAGAGTGGACCAAGTGAGAAGCGAAGCGGATTCGAACCGGCGTATAAATACATTGAAAAAAATGTAAAAAAGTTATTGTAATATTTTATTTCTTGTGATAATATATTAAACGGACTTTTTTGTGGAAGGAGGATTTTACTGTGAAAGTTAGATCATCAGTTAAACCAATTTGCGAAAAATGCAAAGTCATTAAAAGAAAAGGAATCGTAAGAGTAATTTGCGAAAATCCTAAGCACAAACAGCGTCAGGGCTAAATAAATAAAGATAGTTTGATTTACAGTGAATGATTTTAGGATTATTCACTTGTTTGTGCGTCTGTAGAATTGTTATATTCTACACATTAAGATGCGGCTGCAGTAACTATAAGTTACTATCAAATATTGTAGGTAAAACCTACATACAGATTAATATGAAATTGCTGAACATATTAATCATTGAAACTTTAAAGTGTGACAATATGGGTGCGTACATCATTTCAGACGTGGAGACACGGGCTACGTTATTTATATATGTTCACGAATATTAACTAATGGAGGTTATACACATGGCTCGTATTTCAGGTGTTGATTTACCAAGAGAAAAGAGAGTTGAAATTGGCTTGACTTATATTTATGGTATTGGTATTACAAGCTCTAAGAGAATCTTATCAGAAGCCGGAATTAATCCAGACACTCGTTGTAAGGATTTAACTGACGATGAAGTTAAGAAGATTAGTGATGTAATCGATGCAAGTCAGGTAGTTGAAGGTGATTTAAGAAGAGAAATCGCATTAAACATTAAGAGATTACAGGAAATCGGATGCTATAGAGGCATTCGTCATAGAAGAGGTCTTCCTGTTCGTGGTCAGAATACAAAGAACAATGCCAGAACAAGAAAAGGACCAAAGAGAACTGTAGCAAACAAGAAAAAATAAGTAGAAACCCATAAGGGAGGTTAGTTTAGAAAATGGCTAAGAAAGTTACAAAAAAAGTGACAAAAAAGCGTGTTAAGAAAAACGTTGAACGCGGACAGGCACATATTCAGGCATCATTTAACAATACAATTGTTACATTAACAGATGCTGAAGGTAATGCTTTATCATGGGCTAGTGCTGGCGGTCTTGGATTTAGAGGTTCAAAGAAATCTACTCCTTATGCAGCACAGATGGCAGCAGAGACTGCTACAAAGGCAGCCTTAGTATATGGTTTAAAGAGTGTAGATGTTATGGTTAAGGGACCGGGATCAGGTAGAGAAGCAGCAATTCGTGCGCTCGCTACATGCGGACTTGAAGTTACAAGTATTAAGGACGTAACTCCAGTACCACACAATGGATGTCGCCCACCAAAACGTAGAAGAGTCTAATTTAGGAGGGAATAGAAATGGCAGTAAATAGAGTTCCTGTTCTTAAAAGATGTAGATCACTTGGTTTAGATCCGATTTATTTAGGAATAGATAAGAAATCAAATAGAAATTTAAACAGATCTAACAGAAAGATGAGTGAATATGGACTTCAGTTAAGAGAAAAGCAGAAGGCTAAATTCATCTATGGCGTGTTAGAAAAGCCTTTCAGAAATTATTACCAGAAGGCACAGAAGAAACCTGGTCAGACAGGTGAAAACCTTATGATTATGTTAGAGACTAGACTTGACAATGTTATTTTCCGTATGGGATTAGCAAGAACAAGAAAAGAAGCTAGACAGATCGTTGGTCATAAGCATGTTTTGGTTAACGGTAAGCAGGTAAACATTCCTTCTTACTTAATCAAAGTTGGTGATGTTATCGAAATCAAAGAGAAGAACAAAGGTTCACAGAGATATAAAGATATCATCGAGGTTACAGGTGGCAGAACAGTTCCAGCTTGGATCGAAGTAGACCAGGATAACCTTAAGGGTGAAATCAAAGAACTTCCTAAGAGAGATGAAATTGATGTACCTGTAGATGAGATGCTTATTGTCGAATTATATTCTAAATAAAATTCATAATAGGCTGAAGCAATTCCCAATAAAGGAGGGGCTAATTAGTGTTCGATTTTGAGAAACCAAATATTTTAGTAGAAAAATCAGATGATGGAAGATATGGAAAGTTTGTAGTAGAACCACTTGAAAGAGGTTATGGTACAACACTTGGTAATGCGTTAAGACGTATTATGCTTTCATCTTTACCAGGTTCAGCAGTAAGCCAGATTAAGATTGACGGAGTTCTTCATGAATTTAGTTCAGTTCCTGGTGTTAAAGAAGACGTTACAGAGATTGTTTTAAATATTAAACAGCTCGAAATAAGAAATAACAGTTCTTCAGATGAACCTAAAATTGCTCATATCGATGTGACAGGAGATCAGGTGGTTACAGCTGCCGATATCCAGGTTGATTCAGATATCGAGATTTTAAATCCAGATTTAGTAATTGCAACACTTAACGGTGGTGCAGACAGTAGACTTAGTATGGAATTGATCATTACTAAGGGTAGAGGTTATGTAAGTGCAGACAAAAACAAGAATGATAGCCTTCCACTCGGTGTTATAGCTGTTGACTCAATTTACACTCCAGTTGAGAGAGTAAACATGGCAGTTGAAAATACCCGTGTTGGTCAGGTTACAGATTTTGACAAGCTTACATTAGATGTTTACACTAACGGTACATTAGACACTGATGCAGCAGTTAGTTTGGCATCAAAAGTTCTTTGCGAACACTTAAAATTATTCATCGATTTATCAGATGCTTCAAGTGATGTTGAAGTAATTGCTGAACCGGTTGATGATGAAATTGATAAAGTGTTAGAAATGAACATCGATGAATTAGAGTTATCAGTTCGTTCATACAATTGTTTGAAGAGAGCAGGTATCAATACAGTTGAGGAATTAGTAAACAAGACTTCTGAAGATATGATGAAGGTTAGAAACCTTGGTAGAAAGTCATTAGAAGAAGTACTTGCTAAGTTGAAAGAACTCGGCCTTGGATTGAAACCAAGCGACGAAAACTAATAAACACTGTTTATTAGCATTATGGAGGTAAAAAAATGGCAGGTTATAGAAAACTTGGAAGAACTTCAAGTCAGAGAAAAGCTTTAATTAGAGGTCAGGTTACAAGTCTTTTAAATAACGGCAAAATTGTTACAACTGAAGCTAGAGCTAAAGAAATCAAAAAAGTAGCTGAAGGTCTTATTGCATTAGCAGTAAAAGAAAAAGACAATTTTGATGAAGTTGAAGTAACAGCTAAGGTTGCTCGTAAAGACAAAGATGGCAAGAGAGTTAAAGAAGTTGTTGATGGCAAGAAAGTAACAGTTTTTGATGAAGTAAAGAAAACTATTAAAAAAGATCAGCCTTCACGTCTTCATGCTAGACGCCAGATGAACAAGGTTCTTTACACAGTAACTGAAAAAGGCGACAAGAAGAGAGATACAAAGACTGTTGACTTAACAAATAAGTTATTCGATGAAATTGCTCCAAAGTATGCAGACCGTAAGGGTGGCTACACAAGAATCGTAAAGATTGGTCAGCGTAAAGGTGATGCTGCAATGGAAGTACTTCTTGAATTAGTTTAATCAAAAATTAGTAAGTTTAATACTTATCAGATAAAAAAGATATGTGTAATTTTATTAAAAATTATACATATCTTTTTTGGTTGTATAATAAATAAACTTTTAGGAGGTTGAAAAATAATAACAAATACAATACAATTAATAGGCTAGGTTTCCGGAGGATTATCATGAAAATATTAAAGATTAAAAACTTAATACATGATTATATCGATGAAGAAGATGATAAGGTAGTTCGCGCTGTTGACAATATAAGTCTTGATGTTAAACCGGGTCAGTTTATTGTTGTTCTTGGTCACAATGGTTCAGGAAAATCATCCTTGGCAAAGCATATCAATGCTATGCTCCTACCTACTGAAGGTACAGTTTGGGTAGATGACATTGATACAAAGGATGAGAAGCAGGTTTGGCAGATACGACAAACGGCCGGTATGGTATTTCAAAATCCTGACAATCAGATTGTGTCAACCATCGTTGAGGAGGACGTTGCGTTTGGACCGGAAAATTTAGCTGTACCAACGGATGAAATCTGGAGAAGAGTCGATGGTGCTCTCGGTGCTGTCAATATGACAAAATTTAGAAAGAAATCTCCACTTAAATTATCCGGAGGACAGAAGCAGAGGGTTGCAATTGCCGGAATTATTGCAATGCAGCCAAAGTGTATTGTTTTGGACGAGCCTACCGCTATGCTTGATCCGGTAGGAAGAAAAGAGGTTATTGAGACATTACACAGGTTAAATAAAGAAAAAAATATAACAATAATATTGATAACACACCATATGAATGAAGCAATTGGTGCAGATAAAATATATGTAATGGACAAAGGAAAGCTTGTGATGGACGGAAATCCAAAAGAGGTATTTTCTAATGTCGAGCAATTGAAAAGCATAGGATTGGAAGTTCCACAGGTGACCGAACTTGGATATATGCTAAAGCAAAGTGGAATGAATATATCAGACGGTATTTTGACCGTAGAAGAGTTGTTGGAAGAATTAAAGAAATAATCTAAATGGCGTAGAAGAAGTATGAGTGTTTTAAAATTAGAAAATGTAAATTATATATATGGTGAAGGTACAAGCACGCAGACACAGGCGCTTAAAGACATTAATTTGGAAATAAAAAAGGGTGAGTTTGTTGCGATTATCGGACATACGGGTTCCGGAAAATCCACATTGATTCAGCATTTTAATGGACTTGAGAAGCCTACTAGTGGGACGGTCTATTATGATGGCAAAAGCTTGTATGATTCAGATTTCGACATGAAAGCACATCGCTGCAAAATAGGTCTGGTGTTTCAATATCCTGAACATCAGCTTTTTGAAGATACAGTAATAAACGATGTATGCTTTGGACCTCGAAATCAAGGATTAAGCCAAGATGAATGCATAAAGAAGGCTGAGGAAGCCTTAGAGCTTGTTGGCTTTAGAAAAGACCTGTATGAGACTTCACCTTTTGAATTATCAGGAGGTCAAAAGAGAAGAGCAGCTATTGCCGGTGTTTTGGCAATGGAGCCTGATATTCTTATTTTGGACGAGCCTACAGCGGGACTAGATCCTGCAGGTCGCGACAAGATACTTATGAGACTTAAGAAATTAAATGAAGAAAAGAATATCGGCATAGTTCTTGTGTCTCACAGTATGGAAGATGTTGCAAATTATGCACATAGAATTATCGTAATGAATAATGGTGAAGTGGAGTATGATGACACGCCGGCTAACGTATTCAAGCATTATAAGGAGCTGGAAAAAATTGGACTTGCAGCACCCCAGATAACGTATATAATGCATCAGTTAAAAGAAAATGGCTACGATGTAGATGAAAATATTATTAATTTGGAAGACGCGAAAGAAAATATATTAAAAGTATTGGAAAAATAAAATGGCAGATATAACAATTGGACAGTATTATCCGGAAAATTCAATAATACACAAGCTTGACCCAAGAGTAAAATTATTTGGTACTCTTGTTTTTGTTGTGCTTTTATTTCTGATAAAAAATTTTATGGGATATTTGCTTTTTACAATTTATATGGGAATTATAATTAAAAAGTCAAAAATCCCTTTTAAGAAGCTTTTAAAAGGAATTAGAGGTATTTTATTTATTTTGCTGTTTAGTGTCATTTTTAATATATTTTTGACCAAAGGAAATGTTTTGTGGAGTATAGGTGCTCTTAAAATAACAGACCAGGGCTTGATTAAAGGTGCATATATGGCAGTAAGACTTGTTTATCTGGTTATATGCACATCGATTATGACACTTACAACAACGCCAAATGAT
>CAZWAG010000036.1:0-18709 GCA_964631845.1 uncultured Eubacterium sp. | reverse complement strand
AGCAAAATCAGTTAAAGAGATTGGAATAGATAGCTTTAATGGAACAGCATTAAAAGCTGCTACAGTTCCGAACAAGGTTAATAAAATTGGTCAGGACGCTTTTAGCAACTGCAAAAATTTAAAGAACATTACATTGCCGGGTAAATATAGTGTAAAAGGAAAAAGTGGAAAGAGTTTGAATAAGGTTATCGCAAATCTTCCATTTGAAACAGTTAAGTTCAATTCAGATATGAAGAGTTATGTTGTATCTTCATTTAAATGCAACAATTTGCAGGTGGCGGACAATGATGCATATTATAGAAGTGTAGACGGCGTCGTGTACACAAACGATTACAAAGAACTAAAAGCAGTGCCATCTGAAAGAACATCGTTGGTTATTAACAATAAATGTCATGTTCTGAATCTTGATTCAATGACATATGCAACAGAAACAGCAACAGGTTATACGGGTGGATGCTCAAAGCTTGTTAAGATTACAATACCAGATAGTGTATACAAAATTGAGGTTTCACCAACCATTAATTTAGAGTATTCTTATCTGCCGTTAACGGATATAGATTTTCAGGTACAAAGTCTTGACGAAGAAAGTATTGTCTCATTGATAAGTGTTATACATTCAAATGATGAGTCAAATGTTATGAAGAAAATAGATGAAAAGCTTGAGGAAGTAACTCAAAAAGATGGATTGTATACAGTAGGTACAACAGCATTAAGATATATAGGGGCAAAACAAAAAGTGATTATTCCTGAAGGAATTACTGTAATAGGAGACTTATGTTTTGCGGATAATCATACTATAACCGGTGTCACAATTCCGGATTCAATACGAGGAATACGAAACAAAGCATTTAAAAATTGTATAAATTTGTCATATGTAAAAATGCCCGAGCTTGAAGACGAGGAAGATGACGATATTGTGCTAGTAGATTTAGAATCAGAAGCTTTTATGAATACAGGTTCTATTGACAATATACTTATTGATGCAAAAAATATCGGAGTTGATGTTTTTGCCGGTTCTAAGATTAAACAGGTAAAAATAAGTGAGAGAGTAGATTGTATTGAAGAAGGAATGTTTAGAAATTGCTCAGAGCTTGAAAAGGTAGACGGGATGACTAATGAGGTTGGAATGTATGCCTTTGAAAATTGCACAAAGCTTGACTGTTCAAGCGTACTTGAGGAAGTGTTCACTGTTGAAGAAGGAGCATTTAAGGGCTGCAAGTGGGATAAAATCACCAAGGATTTACAAGAGGTACACATTGAAAAGGACGCTTTTAAAACAAATGACAATGTTAATAGAAATGTTATTTTCATGAATTTTGGTGAAAATGTAGATCCTAATGCTTTCTCTTATAATAATACTACTCTCACATTTAAAGCAGGTGTAGAGGCGTCATTTTGCGGTGCGAAAATCCTAAAAGTAAAAAATCAGAAAAAAGGAAAAGCAAAGGTTACCTTTACATGGATGAAGGTTACAAATGTAAGTGGTTATCAGGTAAAGATAAGCACAGATTCAAAGTTTAAGAAAAAGGTATCAACTTTTTATTACAAGAGTTCAAAAACAAAGGCTTCTGTAGTAGTAAAAAATAACAAAAAGAAGATTTACGTGAAAATCAGACCATATAAGACTTCAAAAGGAAAGAAGTTGTATGGCGACTGGACAACTGCAAGCAAATAGATATTATATATATATGTTGATAACTTAATTTTTTAAAATTTTTATTTATATAAATTATTTCTAACTTTTTTTATTAACGAATTTGTCTATTTATGGTAAAATATCAGTAATTATGAGTACGGATATAGGAGGGTTAGAGATGGCAGATAACAAAACAGTATTTTCTAATGCACAGATGTTGGCATGGATGGGATATGTAGCAGATATGCAGCAGGTTACTCCTGAAAAAATTAAGTTATTGAATACTTGTGGAAAGAGAAGAAATGTGCTTGCAACAATAGCAACACATAAGCGTATTTTGATTTTCGCGGATGAATCAAGAGCAAATATGCTCTACAAATGTTGGGAAGCCGGCTATGGTGATTACGAGATGTACTATGGCACGGGACTTGAACCATCAGAGATGAAGCACTGCAAGGTTAGTGATATGATGGCAGACCCAATCAATGGACCAACAGTTATTTTTATCGTAAATGAAAACACTAGAGAATCAATGATTTTTGGAATGAAAAATGAAAACTTCTCAAGTGGAACAGTTAAATATGTAGGACATGAAATTCGTTCAGTTATTATGAACAAGCTCGAACTTGATGTAAGTGATGTTGCGTTGATGGTAAACTCTGAGAGTATCGTAGTTGAAGCTTCAATGGTTGCATACGAAGGAGTAATCATTGCAGACGAAAGAGATGCAGGCTCACTCAGAACTATGGAAGAAAATGTCGCAAAGTTTGGAGTACATAATGTTGAGATTATTTCCGATTTGAAGGAAGAAACATTGTCAAAGCTTCCAACTCCGCGTATAGCATTTATCGTTGCAACTAAGGATGAGATTGAAAATGATATTGTAAGTCTTTTGAAAATCAATCCACAAATCAAATTTATCTTCTATACATTAGAGCTTGATGTGTTAGCAGAAATCAAACATATAATGGAGAAGCATGGATTAAAAATGACAGAGGCTATGCAGATTACAGTTTCTAAGACTGATCGCAACAACACATTTGTTGCTCAGCCATCGCCTTGGATTATTACCGGTGAAGTTGAATAGAAAAATAAGTGTTTTATAGTATGAAGGAGTCGCTTGCGACTCCTTTTTTTCTTGAAAATTTACTAAATTTTGTCTAACAGCCAAAGATATATGAATAGATAAAAATTTTATCCCGAAAACAAGAAAAATTTTGTCAAATCGCAAAAAAAATATGAATAGATAAATATCCTCTCCCGAAAACAAAAGAAATTTTATCAAACAGTAAAAATAATACATATCGATAAATTCGTAGCCCCAAAACCTCAAATAGTCTTATCAACCCAAAATAACACGCAGGATTGATACCAAAAAAATTCTTCATAATCCCCATAAATAAAGGCATTTCAGAAAGGTCACATAATAAAAGTAAAAATAGTTTTTGCAAATCTATTGACCTCTTAAATAGATAGTGATAACATCAGTTCTACCATTAGATGCAACGAAGTGTATGAATGAAATATAATTATTCTATGTGATATTTATGCTACGCAATATATTAATTTTTCCCGTGGTGCATTTATGGAATATTAAAGAAGGAGGTACACTGGATGGATGTTTTTTTGCAGGAGCATGGTAAGACGATTTTTATAGCCGTGTGTATTCTGCTTTTAGTTGGGGTTGCTTACGTCGTTGGACCGATTATTTCTTCAGCGATACAGAGTGTTGTGAGCAGTTATTCCACTTCAGTTTCGTTTGATTCTGTTGCAGGAAAGATTCCAACAACATAATTAGAAAGTGGGAACAGGGAGAGTAAGTATGCGAAAACTATCACTACCGGATAGGGCTTTTGGACAGCTTTTAAAGTTTATTTTAGATGACGATATTACAGACATAAACTGGAGTCAGGGATTGTGGGTCAATGACCTGAATAAGGGAAGGTATAAAATAGATGGCTTTCAACTGGAGGACAGCTTCATCCAGCAGTTTTATACGAGAATTAGCAATTTGATGAATGTTCAGTTTAATATTAACAATCCGCTGCTTGAGGCGGAAACAGACAGTCTTAGAATATCTATTTTGCATGATTCAGTTACTAATACAGGGATCAGTATTAGTATCAGAAAAACACCGGCAGTACGTCGCATAGATAGGGACAGCATTTTAAAAAGCGATTACTGCTCAGAAGATATTGATGTGTTTATGGAAAATGCTATTAAATCACATTGCACGGTGATTGTGGGGGGATTGCCGGGAGTTGGAAAAACAGAGTATATAAAATATTTAACAAATTATATTCCAGCATACGAGAGAGTCTATACAATAGAGGATAATCTGGAATTACGATATTCGGCGATTAACCCGGGTAAAGACTGCGTGGAGATAAAGATAAGTAACAACTTTGGCTACGCGGATGCTTTAAAAGCCAGCAAAAGACAGCTGCCTACTTGGGTATTGTTGGCTGAGGCTAGAGGAGAAGAGGTGAAATATTTGTTGGAAAATATTTCAGCGGGTGTTCACTGCCTGACCACCATACATCTGGATGATGCCAGCAAAATCCCTGACCGACTGCGAAACATGGGACAGGCAATAAATGAAAATGATGTATATTCCTTTATCGACTTGGGAGTACAGCTTCAATCAGTTGTTAAGGAAGGAGAGAGCATCAGGAGAAAAATTTCTCAGGTAATATGTTTGTCAAGAAATGAAGAGAAAAATGAAAAGATAATGATTTATGAGGATGGAAAGATTTTAACTAGAGAACTGCCGGATGATGTTATGCGTAAATTTGAAATGGCAGGGATAAAAAATCCATTTTCGAGGGAACAAAATGGTTAAGATATTAAAAGACGCAATGAAGGTTTTGGTAGTTGTATTTGGAGTTTGTGTTGCATACAGATTAAAAATAATTCCAATTGGTGTTTGCCTTGTGGCAGCAACATTATTCAATTTGCAATTACAAAAAGAAGAACGAAAAAGAATAATTTTGATTAATAGGTTTAAGGATGTTGTTTTATATATGGAGCAGATGGTGTATTCATTTAAGAAACAACCCAAAATAAGACCGGCATTAGTAGATGCACAAAAAGTAGGTACAGTTCAAATAAAAGAAATAATAGAGGAAGCAATTGTTGCCATAGATACAAGAGACAGTGAAAATATATACAGGGAAGCATTAGGAATAATCGAGGAGCAGTTTAAGTGTAAAAGAATAAAATCATTACATAAGTTTTTGATAAAGATAGAAACACATGGAGGAGAATATGACAACTACATAGATATTCTGTTAGATGATATTAAAGAGTGGAATAGCAGAACGCTTATGTTTATCAATGACGTGAACAGGGTCAAAAGAAATGTTCTCATATCTATTTTTACAACGCTTATAACGTGTGGTTTTATGACTTATTTAGTTCCTAAAGAATATTGTTATACATCGAATCTGATTTACCAGATAAGCTCAATGATAATGATAATTTTAATGCTTGCATCATATGTAGTTGTTTTCAAAAAGTTAAATTTTAACTGGATAGAGGATTACCAAGTGCTAGATAACAATTATGTAATGAAATATTATACACTAGTAGAAAAGGGTTATGCCAATTACAAGGGGTTGACATTTTTAGAAAAATTATCCTATAAGAAAGCGAAAAAAAGGATAGAAAATGAGTTGTTAAAGGCTTTCCCGGATTGGATTAGAGATGTGGCAATAAACCTACAAAACGATACTGTTCAGTCGGCAATAGAAAATTCGTATGACGAGGCTCCTTTTATACTTAAAAGGCCAATACGAAAATTGTTACTGGATTTTGAGAAGTATCCGGTAGGTATTGAACCGTATGACAATTTGTTGAAGGAATTTGATTTGGATGATATCAAATCATCTATGAAGATGTTTTATTCGATAAATGAGATGGGCAAGGAACAATCGGACAGTCAGATTAATTCAATTATTGATAGAAACAATAAGCTTGCAAATCAGGCGGAGGAGATGAAAAACAGAGATCAGATAGGCGTGGTTAGTATGTATTCAACAATACCTATGCTTGTAGGAGTCGTCAAAATTATGCTGGATATGGTTTTAATGATTATAGTTTTTACTTCTTCTATTTCAAATGTGGTCAATGGAGGATAAATGAAATTTTTATTATCAGATCTAGGTCAATGTATAGTGTTTGGAATTGTATTTATTTTTTTGATATCAGGATTTTATAAAATATTGAGTGTTGTAACAGGAGGATAGATATGGATGAAAATTTAATGGAGCACGGAGGAGTATTGGTTAGCTGTGTTATTTCAGTGGCAATTATTGCCATAATGTCAGCGGTTATTTTTGCAATAAGCAATTTGGATTCCTATGCAGTATCTAGCATAATAGGACGATAGTGAAAAATACATTCATAGAATTTAATGCCATATAGTTTTGGCAGAAACGGGGGATAATATGAATTTATTTTTAACAGAACATGGCGAGACTATTCTTTATGGAATAATAAGCCTAATTGTTGTAACGGCAATTGGCATTGTTTGCATGAGAGACTGGAAGAGTCTTGCTCCAAATTATAAAACAAAAACCAGCAATACAAATAGCAATATTGCTGCCGGTTTTCAAGGAAAATATCCAACTATAGAAGTTGAAGATATAGTTTATGCAAAATATGAGGATGAGAGCTTTAATCTGGCAAGTCATATTAAGGCAATGGATTGTGAAGGCAGGGATATTTCAGAAAAAATAAAAATATATGGGGGAGTAAATATTCTTGAGAGAGGAATCTACAAAATCAGATGTGTTGTGACAGCAGACAACGAGCTTTCGAGTATAAAGTATTTTAATGTGATCGTGGAATAAAGAAGGTTTACATAATTGTAAATCTAGGGGGATAAACAATGAGATTAGCAATAGAGATGTTTTCTATCATAATAGCCATAACTATTTCAAGCATTTTGTTTTCTTCAATTATCAGCAGTGATAATCAAAATTCAGAGGCTCGTGATTTTTATAATGTGGTTGTAAATAGAATAGAAGACAGCAACTGCAACAGTGCGGTTGTAGAGGAATGCATAAATGAGGCTAAGCAGAACGGATATAGCCTCAAGGTAGAGGATGCTACGATATACAAAGACAATCCAAGCAAATATGTGGTACTCACATATACAGTGAGATTTCCAATATTTAGTTTGTTTGGGGATGATTATGAAAAACAGGCGGTGATAGAAGGGTATGCGAGATAAAATAAAATTATTATTGTTTTTGACAATTGTGTTGGTTTGTATGAAGAATCAGGTGATGTATGGTTATACAGGAAAGGGAACGGAAAATAATCCATATGTAGTTTCTTCAGAATCAGATATAGAGAGTGTATTTGCAAGTGTATCGTCTAATTCAAAATGGACATATATTGCAGTGGATGATGTTATTGCTTTTACTAAAACGCAGGTTGTGGATACTGGAAAATTTAGGATTTTCGCAAAGAATGCTAACCAGACGATTAGAAGGTCGAAAAAAATGAGCGCAAAGGTAAATTCAGCATCAAAGCCTTCGTTTTGTATGAAGGTAACTGCAGGTGCCACAGTTGTACTGGGATATGAAGCGGGCTCTAATTTCAAACTGCTGATAGACGGGGTTAAGGATTTATTTGTCGATGGAAGAGAATGTAACGGATGGCTATATGTTGATGGAATGTCTTCGGTGACAATCGACAAAAACTGCATAGTGCATAATGCTATGAACACAGTTGCAAGTGATGAGTCAGCACCAATTAGAGTTGATGGAATACTGAATGTTAATGGCGAAATAAAAAATTGCATGGGAATAAACGGGGGAGCAATAAAGTCAAAAGTTGGAGAAGTATATATTAATTCTTCGGCTTATATTCACAATTGTAGTTCAGATACAGAGGGTGGAGCTATCTTTTCAGAGGATGGAGCACTGCTCGTAATAGATGGAGGATTGATAGACAGCTGCACTGCAGTGGAAGAAGGAGGTGCAATATGCTCTGTTTATTCAAGATTGGAAATTAGAAGTGGCACTATTAGCAACAATACTGCAGGAGCAACAGGTGGGGGAGTTTTCTCGGGCAAAAGAGATGTACTTGTTGTAGGAGTACGAGGAGGTGCAGGTCCTTCCATTAAAGATAATTTTGCGTACGGCAGTGGAGGCGGAGTCAGGTGTAATGGAGGCAGCGGTGGTGTTTCAGGTGGTCTGACATATTTTTATGGGGGAAGCATTATGGGCAACTATTCCTCAAAACATGGTGGAGGAATTTCATGTGGGGAAGCAAGCAGCTTATCGAAATCACAGATAATAATAGAAAACACTTCGATTTCCGGTAATTATGGAGTAAGTACCGGAGGCGGAATATGGATTGACAAATCAGCGGAAGGCATAAAGACAAAACAAGTATATATTAGCAAATCTACTATTTCCAACAATGGGAGCAGTTCACATGGTGGAGGGATTTTAACTCAAACTTCAGTGGAACTGGAAGATAGTAAGGTAACAGGCAATGACAGTAAGCTTTCAGGTGGAGGTTTTTTTGTCACAGCTTCAGGTTGTCTTAAGATGACCAGTGGAACTATAGAGTCTAATAAGTGTCGAAATCTCGGCTCAGGTATATATCTTCAGGGGAAATTACAGTTTGAGAAAAAAGCATTAGTTGACTCCTCGAACAATGTTTATTTAGAAAAAGATACCTTTATAGATATTGTTGGAAAACTTGATTGTACTAGTGGATACATAGCACATATTCAAGTAGACTCAAAGCAAAATGGAAGAAAAATAGTTCGGGCAAACTATGCCGGTACAACCGGAGAAAATGAATTATATTATGATGCAACCTCTGATTCTGAATACACAAACGATTCTGTAGCAAAGAAATATTTTGTAGAAGCATTGGGGACAAACCAATGTTTAAGGGCAACTGAGAAGGTAAATGGTGTTGAAAACGGCTGGATTATAATTAGTGAAAAATATTCGATTTCGTATAATGCAAATTCAAAAAATGTAGAGAATTTACCTGATAATCAGTTAAAGTTTTGGAATGAAGATCAAAGAATAAGTGGAAATGAAGTTAGAAAACCAGGTTATTCTACATCTGATAAACATTGGAATTCTTTGTCAGATGGAAGCGGGCAGGTATACAAACCGGACAGTGTGTATTCCAAAAACGAGAGTATTACCTTGTACGCAATATGGGATCTAATAAAATTATCTTCGCTACAAATTATAGCTCCGGATAGGTTTTATGTGGTCCATCAAAAAATACTATTAACAATGGGGGAGCTGTTAAAGTATGTGGAGGTGAAAGATGTTCCGGAGACAGGATTCCCATATACAATAAAAATAAGAAAAATTATAAATGAGAATAATGAAATAATTGCTTCAGGTGATAATATCATGAACACAGCTTCATTTATGGGGACGAAAAAACCTACATCATATAAATTGATTCTCTATACACAAAGTGCAGGTGGAAAGACAACATGTAAAGCGGAAATGAATGTTTATATTATGGACAATCCAAACAAAGAATGTGGCATTAGATTTATTTCGAGAGAATACCTGTATACGTTGAGCAGCTCATCAAAATGGTTTGGAAAGCTAAATTCTAAGCTTACAAAATCGCTGGATAAAGAAGAAAGCGAGTATGTATGGAGAGTAAAATTAAAGAAAAGGGATGTAATAAATATTAGAAAAAAACTTGTATCAGGCAGTCACAGAGTTACTGATCAGGTCAAATCATTGATTACAGTTACTAAAAGAGTTGAAATATAGTGGAATAATTTTTACAACATTGAACATGACAAGAGGATTAAAATGAAACAGTTTATAATTATTGTTGGCATAGCGGTGATTACTATGATAACGGCAATGACGTTGATGTCGCAAGAGGGCAGGATAAGTAGGAAGGATGAATTAAATAGAGCAACTTCAGCAGCAGTAAAACAGACAGTTAAGAAAAGTCAGTCTAACATACAAAAAGAAATCAAAAATGATAAAGATATGGTTTCATATTTTACGGCAACTTTGTGTAGTCAGATAAAAAGTGATGGAGATATTGAAATAAAAGTCTTAGGAGTAGATTACCGGGAAGGAATGCTGGATGTGGTGGTTACAGAGAGGTTTGATTATTTGAATGGCAAAGAGGGTATAATCAAGGTTAGAAAATGTGCTATATATGATTAGAATGATATGTACTATACATAATTAATATGGCATATAGAATATTGTGGTCAGATTATATGATTAAAGCAGCTTAATGAATTTGATTGGATAACAAAAGGGACTAGTCAATTTATCAGACTAGTCCTTGGAAATTATATTTCTGCATTTAATAAAATATTCCAGCTACAAATATTATATTCTAATACTTACCTCTCCGGAATTGAGCC
This sequence comes from uncultured Eubacterium sp., assembly GCA_964631845.1. Taxonomy (GTDB): domain Bacteria; phylum Bacillota; class Clostridia; order Lachnospirales; family Lachnospiraceae; genus Eubacterium_G. Next base: position 8,678 of record CAZWAG010000036.1, on the reverse strand, counting down.
ACTTTGTTGTACCATCCTCAAGCTGAACCTTCAAACGACAGTTTGAGTCGATATCAATAGCTCTTGCATTTATAGTTTCATTAGCTTTGATAATAGAAATGTCACGGTTTAATAGCATTGAGCGGTCAATGTATTCCTTGACATATTTTTTACTGTCAAAATCGTTGTAATAATCCATAAAATAATTGAGCAAGTGTGCTATAAGTATGCTTTGCTTATTGACAGAGTCAGTTTCATTATCGAATATTGCAGTTGCAATATTGTTGATATCCTGTGGAAAACCTCCTTTAGGAAAACATACATTAATTCCAATACCGACAATTGCATAGTCAAGCTTTCCGGTTTCGATATTAAAATTGGCTTCAGTTAATATTCCACATACTTTTTTGTCTTCAATGTAAATATCGTTAACCCACTTTATGTCAGCTTGCTTGTCGCACACATCTTCAATTGCCCTTGCTGTTGCAACTGCAGCAGAGGTAGTTAGAAATAAAGCTTTTTCAGCAGGAATGTCCGGTCGTAGCAGAATGCTTAGGTAAATACCGGTACCCGCAGGAGAATAAAACTTTTTACCCATTCTTCCACGGCCAAGCGTCTGCTCCTTTGCAACAATTACTGTTCCCTCGCAGGCATCCTTTTCAGCCAACTCCTTCAAGAGAGTGTTTGTTGATGTAACGGAGTCATAAACTCTTACATCAAAATCATATGATGTGTATTTGCTTATGCTTTGGCTTGACAGAATATCGCTATCTTCATTTAAGCAATATCCTTTATTTGTCACAGCATTTATGTTGTAGCCTGATTTCTCAAGAGTCTTGATGGCTTTCCATATAGCGTTTCTGCTTACATTTAGAGTAGAGGCAAGTTCTGCGCCGGAAACATAAGATCCTTTATTTTCTTCAAGTTGTTTTAATACTTCATCTTTTACGCTCATAGTTGGTCTCCATTGCATCGTTTGGTGACACAAATATTAATGAAAAATCATACACAAATAATAATGCAGATTTTTCAACTAAATCCTTTCTTTCTAATAATAGAAGTATATCATTATTAAAATTATCCTTCAACATAATTGTTAGCTTTTTGCAAAATATGGTTGACAAATGTTAGCTTTAAAATTAAAATGGTTGACAAATGGTTAGCTTGCAAGAGAAAGAGGTTGACAATTGTATGTAAACTTTTTTCGAATGTTAGTTATCATACATAAGATGAAAGGAAGTAATTAAGATGAAGAAGTTTTTAACAGTACAGGATATGGCTATTGTGGCAGTATTTACTGCAATTATTGCTGTGTGTTCATTTATTCAGATTGGTATAGGTCCGGTTCCATTTACACTTCAAACGTTTGGTGTGTTTGTTGCAGCAGGAGTGCTGGGAACGAAAAGGGGAACATTGTCAGTTATAGTTTATATTTTATTGGGAGCAATAGGCATTCCGGTATTTGCCGGTTCAGGAGGAGTAGGCGTAATAGCAGGTCCTACAGGCGGATATATAATTGGATTTGTTTTTACAGCATTAATAATCGGTCTTATTACACAACTTATTAAAACTGAAAGTGCAACACTAAGTATGGTTATATTGGTGGTTGCAATGATTTTAGGTGATGTTGCTTGTTTTGTTATTGGAACTATTCAGTTTATGATTGTATCAGGAACAAATCTTGCAGTAACATTAGGATATTGTGTAACACCATTTATAATCCCTGATTTGGCAAAAATAGTCGTAGCAACTATTGTTGTAAACAGAGTAAAAAAATATTTGAAATTTATTGGATAGTTATGAAAGAGATAAAACTACGCCCACATCATATGCTATGCCTACAATTATTTGAGGGAAAGGGATATAGCGATGAGTTTGTGGAAAACATGTCAGAAATTAAAAGATATCTGGAAGAAAATAATCCAAAGGTCCAAATAGTAGAACATGCAGATGATATATGTTCAAATTGTCCAAACTGTAGAGATGGCATATGTAAAGAAGAACAATCGGTGCAGGAGCATGATAGTAGAGTTTATGCCATGGTTATAAACAAGCTTTGTGACAATGTTGATTGGAATACAATAACCAGAGAAATTAATGATATGATAATCAAACCTAATCTGATCAAAAATGTATGTGTAAAATGCCAGTGGTCAGATATTTGTTTTAACAAAAATACATAAATGTAAAATGGTCGTCTTTTTAGATGACCATTTTTTGATTGAAATTGCAAAATGTGGTAATATTAAAGATAGTGTTTTTCAAGAAATTAATGTGAAAAATTTCTTTACTATATATGCTGCATATCAGCGGCGGAACGGAGACTAACTATGAATATAGAACAGATCAAACAATTAAATTCTTACGAATTAATCAATCACGAAAAAATAGATGAAGTAAATTCTGATGCGTGGTTGTTAAGACATAAAAGGACAGGCGCAAGAATAGCAATATTAGAAAATGACGATGACAACAAGGTTTTCAATATTGGCTTTAGAACTCCGGTATCGGATGACACGGGTGTACCGCATATTATTGAGCATACCGTATTGTGTGGATCAAAGAAATATCCGGTAAAGGATCCTTTTATGGAAGTAGTAAAGGGGTCACTTAACACATTTTTAAATGCAATGACTTATCCTGACAAGACAGTTTACCCGGTTGCAAGCTGCAATGACAAGGATTTTGTAAATCTGATGAGCATATATATGGATTCAGTGTTCAATCCTAACATTTACAACGAAGAAAAAATATTTAAGCAGGAGGGCTGGCATTATGAAATCGAGAGCCCTGAGGGTGAATTAAAATACAACGGAGTTGTGTACAGTGAGATGAAGGGGGCTTTCTCATCGGTAGATGATGTAGTAGGAAGAGTAAATCAGGCTTCTTTATTTCCGGATACAACGTACAGCAATGAATCAGGTGGCGATCCTGAGTGCATTCCAACATTGACATATGAAAACTATCTCGATTTTCACAGAAGATATTATCATCCTTCAAACAGCTACATTTACATGTATGGAAATATGGATGTAATAGAGAGACTCAAATGGATGGATGATGAGTACTTGGGAAAATACGATTATCTGGAAATTGACTCATCCATAAAAATTCAGGAGCCGTTTTCTGAAACAAAATATGTTGAACAGGAATATGCTATAGCTGATGAAGACAATGAAGAAGAAAACTATATTTATTCAAAAAATTACGTTATTGGAACAAGTGATGATATAAAACTTTACTTTGCAATACAGGTGCTTGAGTATGCGTTGATGGAGAGCCCGGGAGCACCGCTTAAGCAGGCGCTGATTGATGAAGGTATCGGAAAAGATATATTTGGTCAGTATGACACATCAATCCGTCAACCGGTGTACAGCATTATTTCAAAGTATTCTAAAAAAGAGGACAAAGAAAAGTTTGAAAAGCTTATCAATGACACATTATCTAATATTGTATCAGAAGGAATAGACAAGAAAACATTAAAGGCAGGTCTTTCTTATATAGAATTCAAGACCAAGGAAGCGGATTTTGGAAGAACTCCAAAAGGCTTGATGTTTGGACTCGAAATGTTGTCAAGCTGGTTGTATGATGACAATGACGCATTCACATTGCTTAAGTCAAACAGACTGTTTGATGAATTGAGAGATGAGATAGAGACGGATTATTTTGAAAGCCTTGTAAAAAAATACTTCCTTTACAATACTCATAGTTCAGTGGTTACTATGGTTCCAAAGAAAGGTTTGACACAGGACAAGGAAGAAGCAATTAAACTCAAATTGGCACAGAAGAAAGCTTCCATGACTGCACAAGAAATCGAGCAACTGATTAGGGAAACAAAAGAACTAAAGGAATATCAAAAACGTACCTCAACAAAAGAAGAATTGATGACTATTCCTTTGCTTGAGTTATCTGATATAAATCCAAATCCAAGACCGATTGCCTCGAAGAGAGAAGTGGTAGATGATATAACGTTTATTCATACAGATACATTTACAAATGGAATCGGATATCTGGATATAGTATTTGATTGTTCAAATATACCATGCAAGTACCACAATTATTTGGGACTTCTAAAATCAATACTTGGCTGCATGGATACAACAAATATGAAATATACACAGCTCAATACAGCAATAGATCTGGATTTGGGGGGATTCTCATTTGACTCAAACATCTATACAGATAGAAAGAGCGGGGAGACAATCATCACCGGAGAAATGCATGCAAAGATGCTGTATGAAAAATTTGAAAAAGCATTTGAGTTCACGGAGGAAATTGTGCTCAATACTCAGTATACAGACTTTAAGCGCTTACGCGAAATACTTGAAGAATTAAAGTCCCGTATAAATGCTGCAATAATCAGGTCAGGAAATGTGGCAGCTATGCTTCGCGCAATGTCGTATTACTCAAAAGGACATTATGTAAAGGATCAGATGATAGGGTACAGCTTTTATAAGTTCCTTGAAGAGATATTAGAGGATTATGACAATAACAGGGAAAGCATCGCTCAGTCATTAAAGGAAACAGTTGAATATGTATTTGGCAAAAATAATATTATTGTCAATTATGCCGGAGATGACGAAAGCTACGAACTTATAAAGAAAAAGACCTTTGAACTTCGCGATCATATGTATAACACATCCGTTGAGAACGACGGATGGGAGTTTGTGCCGGAACAAAAAAATGAGGCTATCATTACACCGGGTCAGGTTCAATATGTATCAAGGGCTGGAAGCTACAAAGAGGGTGAAGATTTTTCTTTCGATGGAAGCTTCATGGTGTTAAGCAATATTTTGAGCAGTGAATATTTGTGGAAAAATATAAGAGAGCAGGGTGGAGCCTACGGATGCGGAGCTACATTTACAAGAACAGGCGATGCTATATTTACATCCTACAGAGATCCACATCTGAATAAAACAAGTGATGTGTTTTTACAGGCTGCAGATTATATTGAAAAATTTGAAGTAGACGAGAGAGAAATGCGCAAGTATATAATTGGTACTGTAAGTTCTATGGATACACCGCTTAATCCATCTGATTTGAGTTCAAGAGAATTCAATCTGTTTATTACAAACACAGATTATGAGCAGCTTGCAAAGGAACGAAGGGAAGTTCTTTCTACTACAGTTGAAGACATTAGAAAGCTTGCACCGCTTGTTAGAAAGGCGATGGAGCAGAATAATATCTGTGTTGTAGGTGGAAAAACAAGTATCGAAAAAGATAAGGAACTGTTTGGTGAAATAAAAACATTATAAAAAACGGTATGTGAAGGTTGAATAATTTCCGGAAAATGCAAACACAAACATAAATGACATTTTCAGGAAAGATTCAAATTACTTATAACATACGAATTGGAGAAAAATATATGAACAAAAATTTTAAATCAGGTTTTGTAGCATTAATAGGAAGACCAAATGTTGGCAAGTCAACTCTTATGAACAGACTTATTGGTCAGAAGATTGCCATAACATCAAAAAAACCACAGACTACAAGAAATAAAATTCAGACTGTATACACATGTGACGAAGGTCAGATTGTATTCCTCGACACCCCTGGTATTCACAAAGCAAAAAACAAGCTGGGCGAATATATGGTGAGTGTGGCAGAAAAGACGTTAAAGGAAGTAGATTTGATTCTCTGGCTGGTTGAGCCGGACACTTTTATTGGGGCAGGAGAACAGCATATAGCAGAGCAGTTAAAAGGAATCGATGTTCCTGTAATTCTTGTTATCAATAAAACTGATACAGTAAAAAAAGAAGAAGTGCTTGAGTTCATTGCTGCTTACAACAAGCTTTATGATTTTGATGAAATTATCCCGGCTTCAGCACTTCGAGGTCAGAATACAGACACAGTTGTTGAGCAGATATTTAAATATCTTCCGGAAGGTCCAATGTACTATGATGAAGATACAGTGACGGATCAGCCAATGAGACAGATTGTTGCAGAGCTGATTAGAGAGAAGGCACTTCATGCACTCAATGAGGAAATCCCTCATGGTATTGCGGTTACAATCGAAAAGATGAAAAAGCGAAGTGGAAAAAATATCACAGACATCGAGGCTACGATTGTGTGCGAGAGAGATTCCCACAAGGGAATCATTATAGGAAAGAAAGGTGCAATGCTCAAAAAGATTGGAACAAATGCAAGATATGAGATAGAGCAGCAGCTTGAGTGCAAGGTGAATCTTCAGCTTTGGGTGAAGGTTAAAAAGGATTGGCGAGACAGCGAAATGCTTATGAAAAACTACGGGTATATTGATGAAAAATAATTTCCATTATCTTCAATGGTACAATTGCGCATACTATAAAAATCATAGGAAATCCTAAAAGTATCAGAACATACAATGGTACTAAGGAGGATGAGATGGACAATTTAAATAGTTGGAAAGCCTTTGAAGGTTCAGGCAAAATTGAGGATTATTTAAAGTATGCCAAGGAAAAGAAGTTAACCGATGCTTATGAGCGTTTTATTGCGGTGGTAGAAGGACAAGAGAACGATGGTAGAGACAATAACAGTAGTAGGGATAGTGATTTCCCAAATGTCTATAAGTGAATACGACAAACGATTGGTGTTGCTCACAAAGGAATTAGGCAAAATTACTGCCTTTGTACGGGGGGCGAGAAAGCCAAACAGCCCTTTTCTGGCGGGAAGTCAGCCTATGGCATTTGGTGAGTTTACTCTCTATCGCGGAAGAAATTCCTACACTGTCACATCGATAAAGGTAACAGAGTACTTTAGCAATACCATGCATGATATTGACAGCATGTATATGGGAATGTATTTTCTTGAACTCTCCGATTATTATGGCAGAGAGGGATTGGATGCATCAGATACAATCAAACTGCTATATGTTGCTCTCAAAGCACTCAATAAAAATGTGATTCCAAAAGAACTGGTCCGTCGAATTTTTGAACTTAGGCTGTTGGTGATAAACGGGGAGTATCCGGATATGTTTTCCTGTGTCAATTGTGGCGCAAAGGAAAAACTGGATTACTTTGATTTAAGACACAATGGAATGGTTTGTAGCAACTGTCATGGAAACATACCGGAGAGGTCTAAAGTGCTACCCTCCACATTATATGCACTTCAATATATTGTCACATCACCATTTGAAAAACTGTTTTCTTTTAATGTAAAAGAAGAGGTTTTGGTACAACTTAAAAACATAATCGGGGAGTATATGAAAAAAAGAATAAACAAAAAATTTAATTCTTTGGAATTTTTAGAAAATTCATATTGAAATTAGACTCTATTGCGTTTAAAATTATTTTTTAAGAGTTTAGACTAATATTTACAAAAGGGAGAAATGCTATATGAAAAAAATATTAGCCATTTTGTTAAGTGTGGTTCTTGTCATTGGAATCACCGGATGTGGAGCAACAGTTGGTGATATGAATATAACAGCTGGTCAAAGCGCACTTTACATAAAAGAAGATGGAACTGTATCGTATGCAGTGGCTGAAAAATTTGAAGAAGACTATTATGAAAAAAGTGACCTGAAAGAACAAATCGAAAAGGAAATCGATGAATACAATTCAAGTCAGTCAGCTTCGGTAGACGATGCATTGTCTCTAAATAAATTAAAGGTAAAGAAAAAGGTTGCAACATTGGTACTTGATTTTGCAACTGTATATGATTTCTTTACATACGGAAAAGAAATGAACAAATTCAGTACTGACAAGTTTTATATTGGAAGTATTGCAGACAATACAGAATGCGAGATAAAGGGTGATTTTGTTTCTGCAAATAAGAAAGAAGCAAATACTGCAAAGTATATCAAAAAGATGACGGATGCAGACATCATTATAGTGGATTCGCAGTACAAGGTTCAAATTGAAGGAACTATACACTATATCAGTGACAATTGTGATATTGATGAAAATGGAATTGTAACTACATCAAAAAAAGCTGGTGAATTAAGTTACATTGTATACAATATAGACTAATAAAAGGAAAAGAGGAAGATTAAAATGGAAAAGACAATGGAAAAAATCGTAGCACTTGCAAAAAGCAGAGGATTTGTTTATCCGGGATCAGAGATTTATGGAGGCCTTGCAAATACATGGGACTACGGTAACCTTGGTGTTGAACTTAAAAACAACGTAAAAAAAGCCTGGTGGAAAAAATTCATTCAGGAAAATCCATACAATGTAGGTGTGGACTGTGCCATTCTTATGAACCCACAGACTTGGGTTGCTTCAGGACACTTGGGCGGATTTTCAGATCCACTTATGGATTGTAAGGAATGTCATGAAAGATTCAGAGCAGATAAGCTTATTGAAGATTATATGGAAGAAAACGGAATCAAGATTGAAGGTTCTGTTGATGCATGGTCACATGAGGAAATGGCAAAATACATAGAAGAAAACAACATTGGTTGTCCATCATGTGGAAAGCATAATTTTACAGATATCAGAGAATTCAACCTTATGTTCAAGACATTCCAGGGTGTAACTGAAGATGCAAAGAACACAGTTTATCTCAGACCTGAGACAGCACAGGGTATTTTCGTAAACTTTGCAAATGTTCAGAGAACATCACGTAAGAAAATTCCATTTGGTATTGGTCAGATTGGTAAGTCATTCCGTAACGAGATTACACCGGGTAACTTTACTTTCAGAACAAGAGAATTTGAGCAGATGGAGCTTGAATTTTTCTGTAAACTTGATACAGACCTTGAGTGGGTTGAATACGAGAGT
>CAZWAG010000035.1:0-18893 GCA_964631845.1 uncultured Eubacterium sp. | reverse complement strand
CAAATGATTTGGCTGACGGTTTGGAAAAGTCATTTGGTTTTCTGAAAATAATTAAATTTCCAGTGCATGAGATAGCAATGATTATGTCTCTTGCACTTAGATTTATTCCTACGCTTATGGAGGAAACTGAAAAAATAACAAAGGCACAAAAGGCAAGAGGCGCTGATTTTGAAAGTGGAAATATATTTAAGAGAGCAAAGAGCCTTATACCAATATTAATCCCACTATTTGTATCGTCAATTAGAAGAGCGGTAGATCTGGCTAACGCGATGGAGGCAAGATGCTACAATGGTGGCAAAAGAACAAAAATGAAGCCTCTTATATATGGAAGAAGAGATTTTGTTGCGTATTTTGTATTTGCTTTTGTTGCTATAACTATAATAGGAACTAACATGCTCGGCACGTTTTTGTGGGGACCTGGCATGATTCCAATGATAAAATAAGGTGAGTCGATGAAAAGAGTAAGGTTGTTAATTGCATATGACGGCACAAATTATTGCGGGTGGCAGATACAGATAAACGGAATAACTGTTGAAGAGATAATAAATAAAGCACTTACAGATTTGTTAGGTGAGAAAATAGCAGTTATCGGAGCAAGCAGAACAGACTCTGGTGTACATGCTATGGGAAATGTAGCTGTATTTGATACGGAAACAAAAATACCCGCAGAAAAGATTTCGTTTGCCTTAAATCAGAGATTGCCAAATGATATAAGAATTCAAAAGTCAGACGAGGTTGCTCCTGACTGGCACCCAAGATTTAGAGACAGTGTCAAAACATATGAGTACAAAATATTAAATAGAAGATTTCCAGATCCTTTGCAGAGATTTTATACGCATTTCGTCTATGTGCCTCTAAATGTGGAAAAGATGAAGAAGGCTGCAGAGTATATAGTTGGAGAACATGATTTTGCAAGCTTTTGTTCATCAGGCAGCCAGGTGGAGAGCACAGTTAGGGAAGTATACACCTTGGATGTTTCAAAAAAAGATGATGTAATTTATATTAAAATAAGTGGAAACGGATTCTTGTACAACATGGTAAGAATAATTGCTGGTACACTGCTTAAGGTGGGAATGGGCGTGTATCCTCCAGAGCATGTAAAGGAAATAATAGATGCGAAGGATAGATACGCAGCAGGCCCTAAAGCCCCGGCTTGTGGACTTACACTAGTCCAAATAGATTATGGCGAAGAAAATGAATAAAATAAGTGTTGACATAGGAAAAATATTCAATTATAATCATTTATTGTGACGTGTTATGTGCGCTACCACTATGCCTAGCCAAAGCCCCGGTATGGACATTGAGGACGTACATATAACATACAGATTAAAAGAAATTATTCAGGAGGAAAACCAATGAAGACATATATGGCTAGTCCAGCAGATATTGAAAGAAAATGGTATGTAGTTGACGCTACAGGATATACATTAGGACGTTTGGCTTCAGAAGTTGCCAAGGTATTAAGAGGAAAGAACAAACCACAGTTCACACCTCATATTGATACAGGTGATTATGTAATCGTAACAAACGCAGACAAGATTAAAGTAACAGGTAAGAAATTAGATCAGAAAATTTATTATCATCATTCAGAATACGTTGGTGGAATGAAAGAGCAGACTTTAAAAGAAAAGCTTGCTAAGAAGCCAGAAAGCGTTATTGAACTCGCAGTTAAAGGCATGCTTCCAAAGGGACCTTTGGGAAGAAGCATGGCAAAGAAACTTTTTGTTTATGCAGGAGCTGAGCATCCACATGCAGCTCAGAAGCCTGAAGAATTAACATTTTAGTTAACTGAGAGGAGGAAAAAATAATGGCTACAGAAAAGTATTATGGAACAGGTAGAAGAAAAAGCAGCGTAGCAAGAGTATATGTTGCACCTGGTAAAGGAAATATCACAATCAACAAGAGAGACATCGATGATTACTTTGGTCTTGAAACATTAAAGGTAATCGTACGTCAGCCACTTGAAGCTATCGATGCAGTAGATAAATTTGATATCACAGTAACAGTTCACGGTGGTGGATACACAGGACAGGCTGGTGCTATCAGACACGGAATCTCAAGAGCATTATTAGAAGTTGATTCAGATGCTTACAGACCAATCTTAAAGAAGGCTGGATTCTTAACAAGAGATTCAAGAATGAAAGAAAGAAAGAAATACGGTCTCAAAGCAGCACGTCGTGCACCACAGTTCAGCAAGAGATAGTATTATCTGCGGAATACGGATTATAAAAAAAGAGTTAGAGCAAGTTTACTTGCATCTGACTCTTTTTTTTATAATTCGCAATTCCATAGGAATCTGAGATGGGCGAGAAGGAGCGTAAGCGGATTCGAGCTCCATCTTAGAGTTCCGCAGATAATTTGTCCATCATAGGATGGCTGAGATGAGCGAGAAGAAGCGAAGCGATTCGAGCTTCATGTCAGGCAGACGCAGATAACGTCAGAAAAGTATATTACACTCCAGGACTTTTGTTCTGGGGTGTTTTTGTATAAAAAAATAAAGAAGTATGATATACTTTATATAAGCAGGTCAAAAATGATTATTTGGAGGTGAAACAACATGCCAGAAATATCATTATTTTATGGAATTCGAGTTACTATGTATTATGATGATCATAATCCACCGCATTTCCATGCAGAGTACAATGGAAATAAAGCAATTATTGAAATTGACACAGCTAGATGCATTAAGGGTGCTTTGCCATCAAGACAACTAAAGTTGATTTTAGCGTGGTGTGTTCTGCATCAAGATGAGTTAATGCAGAATTGGGAATTATCTAAAGATGGAAAACCATTAAATAGAATTAATCCACTTGTATAGGAGGTGACGTTTATGTTTCCGAAGGTAGTTCAAGTAATACCGATGAAAGACTATTCAGTGTTTGTGTACTTTGAAGACGGAAAAATAGTATGTTATGATATGAAAAATATGTTAGATAAAGAAGTTTTCAGACCGTTGAAAGACATTTCTGTATTTGTTGATGCATGTACGGTTATGAATGATACGTTAGCGTGGGATATAAGTGGAGATAGGGATGCCAGTCGATGCATTGATATTGATCCTGATACGTTGTATGAATTGCCTTATTGCAAGGAACAAATAGCTTAGATGTAAACTTTTATCCATATGACGGCTGAGATAAGCGAGAAGAAGCGAAGCAAAAAAAGAGTCGGAGCAAGTTTACTTGCATCTGACTCTTTTTTGTTATGATTTTAAGGGGGTTTTACAACCCCTTAATCTTCGTTAATATTTTAGCATTTAATTTTTCTTTGTCATTTATAATTCTATAGGAATACATTCTTAAGCTTTTGACTTGCCTAAAATCTCACTGCTTAACTAAAAAACAACATACTTACACAACCCCTTATTTCGTGTACTATGAAATAGTATGAAAGCTCAAATCTATCAATTAATCATATTACAAGACAGGAGATTAAGATTATTATGAGAAGAGTTGTTAACAGAAGCCTGGCAATATGTCTTGCAGCTGCAATGGCGTTTATACCTTTTTTTGGAAATATGGTACTTCCAAAAGATATTAAAGCTGCGACGGTAAAAGGCAGTCTTGCCACAGAGGTAACCGGAACATGGTCATACTGGGATGGAAGCGCAACAGTTACACAGACAAATAAGATGCTATTGGACAAATTGCCTACAGTGGCAAACAAAGGTAGCTCGCGCTACACAACAGATAGATTTGATGAAAATTATGGTGCATTTCCAACCAATGGATGGAGCACGTCTATGGCATGGAATTATACTTCCAATGCATTCGGAAATGCCACATATGCAATACCATTATCTTTTATTGGCAAAGCAGACGGTCTTTATGTCACAAAGCCAAGTACAGTAAAGGTTGATGGTACTTTTATAATGCAACAGCCGGAAAATGGTGCACTTACGGATTTCATAATTGGAACGGATTATCAATTTTCCAGCACAAAGATGGACAAGATTACGGACTGGTCAACAGATATTATTATGGAAAACAGCGCTGACAGTTCTAGGTATATGAAGACAACTATGGTTCAGGGAAGTCCATTTTCTTTCTATAGTTTAAAAGGTGGCACTACAGCGCAAATCAGACGAGGCAGCATGAGAGCTACATTGCCATCAAAAGTTACATATCATAATGCTCAGACACAGGCGGATTCAACAACATTTGTGCTCCGTGTTGTGGACAATCAGGACGAATCATTATCCTACAGCAAATACGATTATTACGCACTATATGTGGCAAATGGAACCAATGTAAGTGTGAGCGGTTCAAATACAGATATTGGTACAATCACAATGAACTTTAAGGATGAAGAGCATGCATATTTTACATTTGCATGGCTTTGTGAGACTACTGATGCAGACGATGCAAAGGCGCAAGCTATAGCGCAGACCTATGAAAAATATGCATACAACTTTATAACAGATACACGAGCAGAATATAATTATGATACTTCAACTGCAACAGTGACAACAAACTTCAAGTATGAGTTCGACAAGAAGGATGAGAGTACCACTGACGAGACAATTATGGGTATTTTGCCTCATCAGTATAAGTTTATGGAAGGTTATACTTATCTGGCAAATACTGCAAGAACTATCAGAGGAACGATGAAATATCTTGTGGGAAATACATACACTACAGTTCAGAAATATTCGGGTATTCTGCCACAGATGGGAAGTGTTGCTGATGAAGACAAAGATAAATTGCAGACTTACATCGACAACTATATGACAGAGTTTGGACCAACGCAGACTGCCGTAACAAAGGAATCCTATGATGTAAACACATATGACACAGGAAAGAAGCTTAACAGAGCTGTACAGGTAATGCTTGCAGCGGAAACAATAGGCGATACAGAAAATGCAACAGCCTTATTAAATGGAATCAAGGCCGAGCTTGCTGATTGGTTTACTGCTTCGGGGGATGGAGATTTAAAATATTTCTACTACGATAAAGGCACCGGATGTTTATTCGGATTTCCACAGTCATATTATTCTGTAGACGGTATGCAGGATCATACTTTTCATTATGGCTATTTTATCAATGCAGCAGCTCAGGTAATTATGCGCGATAAAGCTTTTGAGACAGAATACGGAAATATATTGCATGAAATTATAGAAGATATTGCTTGTGATACTAGAAATAATCTTGACTCAAAGTATCCTTATCTTCGCTCATTCTCAGCGTGGGAGGGACATTCATGGGCTTCGGGACATGCAAATTTTGGAGATGGAAACAACCAGGAATCAAGCTCTGAAGCGTTAAATGCATGGGCTGGCTTAATCCTATACGGTCAGGCAACAGGAGATGATTCTCTGACAGAAAGAGCAGTTTATCTGTATACAACAGAAGCAAATGCTGTCAATGATTACTGGTTTGATATTGATGGTGATATATTGGATTCAAACTATACTGTAACAACAGCTCAGCTGGAATATGACTGTGCCTCAATGATTTGGGGAGGAAAATATACATACGCAGCATGGTGGACAGATGAACCATTACAAATACAGGGAATTAATTTGCTACCGGTGACAGGAGCATCCTTTAATTTGTCAAAAGACAAGGAATATGTTAAGCACTATTTTGAGTTGGCACAGCAAAATGAAAACAGGCATTCCGGTCCACATAAGCTGCCAACACCGACAGACCGTTGGAATGAAATATGGTCAGAATATCTTGCAATGGCTGACCCATACGCGGCAGAGGATTATTTTGATGATACATGTGACCCTGAGGCCGGTGAATCCAAAGCACATGCATATCATTTTATCAAAGCATTGCAGAAGTCGGGAACTCCAAATACTGATATATCAAGTAATTGTCCTTTGAGCAAGGTGTTTGAGACAGAAGACGGAGAAAGAACCTATATTGCTTACAACAGTGGCGATGAAGCAAAGGAAGTTAAATTCTCCGATGGTACCGTTATAACCGTGCAGGCAAAAACACTTGGAGAAGTATCTTCTGAAGATATTCCAGACAGAATAAGCTATAACACTGAATACTATTTGGAAAATGTAGAAGGAAACGGATACAGTAAGATTGATACAGTGAAGGCTTATGGAAAGTTAAATGATGAAGTTTTTGCAGAGGTTAAGACAATCACAGGTGCAAGCTTTGATACGGACAATCCATTAAATATAGCTACTACAACTTTGAGTAATAGTAATACAACGCTTAAACTGTATTATTCAAGAAATACATATTCAATAAAATATAATTTGGGTGGCGGAAGCTTGCCTGAAGCAAATCCTGATTCATATAAATATGGTCAGGCTGTCGTTCTGAATAATCCTGAGAAGGATAAGAATCGATTTGACGGATGGTTTTTAGATGAAGGCTTTACTACAGAATTTGACCAGACGGCAACAGATTATGTTGGAGACATCGAATTGTATGCAAAATTCACTGATCCATCAACTATGACAATAGATGGCGATAAGAGAGTGAATATATATGGCACAAAAGCTGTGTTTACTGTTGAAGGATACAGCAAAGCGTCTGAAATGATTGTATACACTTATGTAGAGCCAAACTATGCTACAGGACAGAATATAATAAAGACAGGTGCAGTCGGATTGTTCGCAGGAAACCAGATGACAAAGAACGGCGACCAGTGGACATACTCTATGGACTTAGAAGGAAAAGTCGGGAAGTATCTCATATTCTTTTTCAATTCAATGGTTGAGGGGGAAGGTGAACAGTCATCCTGGGCTATGATGCAGATACCAAATCCTGATGGAACTCCAAGTGAGCCGGAATCATCAACAGAAAACGGAACAACAAAGCCTGGAGAAACTACAAAGCCTTCAGATACAACAGGACCTTCTGGTAGTGATACATCAGAGTACAGTAAATATACTTACGCAAAGATTGGAACAGTGAATGGCAAAGATATATCCTATTACATTGTAAAGAATGATTTGCAGGCAAATGTTCAGTTCTTAAATGGAAATCTGTTGTATATGGCACACAGTGCAGATTTTAATGACAGTAACATTACGGCTACTCTCAATGGTGATGCATCAAAGATGAGTGTAGGTCAGAATGTTATTCAGGCTACATCCGACAAGCTAAAAGAGGATGCGTACAATGTAATTCTTTTAAATTATACTGACGGCAAGTACACGGAAGTAATCGTTAAGGTGGGAAATCCGGTGGATGAGACAACAAAGGTTCAGGCTACAACTAATGAACCTGACACAACAAAAGCACCGGAGACAACAAAAAATCCAACTACAACCAAAGAGCCGGATACAACAAAAACACCTGATGTAACACAGCCGGAAACATCAAAAGATACACCAACACAGACACCTACTACGACATCGGGTGATGGTTCAGCCACAACTGAGGCACCAACGCAGGCACAGACTACAAAATCATCTGAAACAACATCAGATAATAAGAAAACTACGACGGCGGCTGAAATGACAGCAGCCACAAAGGTACAGCAGTCTGTAACAGTTAAGCGTGTAAAAATCAAAAAGGTTACAAGAAAAAAGAAATCTGTAAAAGTTACAATTTCAAAGGTGTCTAAAGCCAAAGGATATCAGGTAAGAATATCTACAAGCAAAAAATTTGCCAAGAAAAAGACCAAATACAAAACAGTTAAGAAGACCAAATTTGTATTAAAGAATTTAAAGGTTGGAAAGAAATATTATATTGGTGTCAGAGCATATAAAACTGTAAATGGTAAGAGAAAATATGGCAAATGGTCAAAGACACGTGTAACAAAAAGAAAATAATCATATTGTAATCATATTTATATGGTATAATATTCCACATAAACTATAGTTTTATTATATTACACAGTGAGTAGGGGAAGAAATGAAGAGAAATAGAGTTTTGGTGGCAATATTAATAGGAGTCTTATTTCTAGGAAATGGGGCTCTTTTTCTGTCTAATTCTGAAAGAACTCCAAAGCTTTACTCGAATTCAATGGGAAGTAAGTATAAGGAACCGTCAGAAAAGGCGCTCGCTTTAAACACTGATGATAAAAAGAAGAACCAGGAAAAAACTACTAAAACAAACGACAAAAATTCGCTAAAAAAATCTAAGAAGAAAAAATATGCAGAGAATGGAAATGAGATAAACAAAACGAGAGATACGAAGGACTATAATAGCAAGGGTGCTTCTGATGAAGGCTCAGGAGGTTCGTCTTCTAACAGTTCGGGCAAGGCAGGAAATGGAAAGCCGGGAAATGTATCACAAAAGAAACTATCATCTATCAGTTATTCCTGGACAGGAAGTGATGAATTGCTTTACGGAAAGAATATAGACTATTCGAAGATTACCGTAATTGCAAGATATAGTAACGGAGATACAGAAACAATTCCGACAGGCAAGTATAAGATACAGGGCTTTAATTCAGAAAAGCTTGGAAGTGCCACATGTAAGATTACATATCAAGGTGTTTCTACAAACGCTACATATAAAATAATCAATTGGGAAAAGGAATTGATATGTGCTTCGTGGTCACTGGCAGACAATTACAAATATTCGGCTACATTTAAAAAGTCAGACATAGATGTACAGGTCAAGATGGCAGATGGAAGTAGGGAAACAGTTGCATCAAACAAATTTACAGTGTCTGGAATGGACACAAAACAGTTAGGAACATTTACAGCGACTATTGGATACAAGGGATTGACGACAACTCATAAGTACACAGTTCACAACTATGCAAAGAGAATTAAATCAGATATTTCTAAATTCGTTGTCCGTGGACAGGTTGCATGGAAGGATATAGTTGATGGATACAAAATAAAGGCTGTTATGGCAGATGGAAGTGAAAGGGATTTGAGCCCATCAGATTACAATGTCAGCGGATATTCAATAGAAAATGCCGGAGTCAATACAGCGACTATCAAATATGAAGATGCTTCATACACAATATCATATACAGTTTACAAAGATATGATAAGAGTTGTAGTACCAAATATAGATAGTATAAACGCCAAAATAGAATTTACAGACAAAGTTAAGGTTACAAGCATCAATAGTTTTAACCTACCAAATAAATATTTGTCAGAGGAAGATAATGTACACTACACATTAAAAGGATTGTATATGGATAAGGGATGCAGAAATAGTGTTTCATATCCTTTAGAATACACAGCTCTGCCGGCGTTTAAGGTTGGCTCAGATGGTTTGGAAAACCATGAATTTTTACTGTATGCAAAATATGAGGAGGATTAAAAATGGGAAAGAATGAAACAATAGAAAAGTTGATGACTGAAATCACAAAGGTTATTAAGGGTAAGGACGAAATTGTAGAAAAGGTCCTTATGGCAATAATTGCCTCGGGTCATATTTTGCTTGAGGATGTTCCGGGACTTGGAAAGACAACACTTGCAATGGCATTCTCGGACTCATTGGGACTTGACAGTAAAAGAATCCAGTTTACACCGGATACAATGCCAAGTGATATTACAGGAACATCATTTTATGATGATGTAACAAAAGAATTCAAATATATGCCGGGTGTTGTAATGTGTAACCTTCTTCTTGGCGATGAGATAAACAGAACATCTGCAAAAACTCAGTCAGCGCTTTTAGAAGCAATGGCGGAAGAAAAGGTAACAGTAGATGGTGTCAGATATGATTTGCCTGATCCTTTTATTGTAATTGCTACTCAGAACCCAATTACAAGTAGTGGAACACAGCCACTTCCTGACTCACAGCTAGACCGTTTCATGGTAAAAATTTCTATGGGATATCCTGATGCAGACTCAGAGTTAGCAATGCTTCAGAATGTTCAGGGAAAAGGCAAAAGAGAAAAAGTGTCACAGGTTGCAGATGTAAAACAGCTAGTGGAAATAAGAAATCAGGTAAACAATATAAAGGTGAGCGATGAATTGCTTCGCTATATTATTGCGTTGTGTCATGCCACTAGAGAACATGAAGATGTTGTACTTGGAATTAGTCCAAGAGGTTTAATTGCATTTCTTCAGATGAGCCGTGCAAAGGCTTTCTGCGAAAATAGAGATTATGTAATTCCTGATGATATGCAGGCAGTGTTTAAGGATTGCTGTGCACATAGATTATTTTTAAGTGGACGAGCTAAGAGGGAAGGAAAGACAGCTGAGGATGTACTAGATCAGATTATGAGTGAAATTGAAAAGCCACAGCTTTTAAAATAAACAAATTATTGTAGGTAAACAGTATGAATAAAAGGCGTATAGAATGCCTGGCTCTGTTTATTATTCTTATTTGTATGTACATATGGACAAACGAAAAGCTTGCCTTTTACATATTAGTGTTCCTGGCAGCTTGTACAGTGCTATCGGTTTTGTCAAACCAGATATCAGCGAGAATGGTTAAAGTTCTCTGCGATACGGAGGTAAAGCGTGAGGGAGAGAAAACCGAAGCGGATACAAATGGTACAGTGACATTGAAGGTGGAAAACAAATCTATTTTCCCAATGTTTCAGGTGCATGTGATTCTTACAGTAAGAAATCTGTTAACAGAGACAGCAATAGATATAGAAAAAAATTATTTCCTCCTTCCAAGAGAAAAGAAGACTGAAGAAATAATTATAGGGAGCCGGTTTATCGGGCGAATTGAGACTGACATAAAGGTGGCAGAAAGTATTGATGCTATTGGAATTATCAAGAAGGATATTAAGACCTCATGCAAAGGTCATTTCACTTGCTATCCGGAGTTGTCAATGATGGAAGCCAGCCTTGTTAAGCACAAAAACAGAAGTCAGAAATTAACAGAAATATATCTGAACAGAAAAGGAAATGATCCTTCGGAAGTGCTTGATATAAGAGACTATGAGCGAGGCGACAATGTAAAGCGAATTCACTGGAAGCTTTCAGCCCGACTAGGAAAGACAATGGTCAGAGAATTGGATATGCCATCAGATCAGGACACATTAGTTGTGTTTGGCTTGCAGGGCGAGATGGATGGCAGTTCAATAGACAGACTTGTAAAATACGGAATGAAGCTTTGCTGGAATTTATTAAAGCAGGATACACATCACAATGTGGTGCTGTTAGATGAATATGGATATTTAATTCAAAATTATAATATTTCCTCTGAGGAGGATTACAGTTTCTTTGAAACGCGAGTCCTTGAGGGTGGAATAAACTTTTCATCAGAGTACCTCGATTCATATATTGAAACACACAATATCACAGGAAAATATTCTCAGATATTATATGTGACAGATGAAGAAAGAACTATGGGAAATATAGACGAAGGTATTGAGTACATTTTAGCAAAAGAGTACTAATAAATATCTTTTTGAGCATGGAGGCAAAATGACAGGACAAGAGGGTTTTATCATTTTTAAAAAAGACAAAAAAGTTCATATTGATTACGGAATGATTACCCTTTTGGCAATGGCTGTTTTGGGAAGCACATTTATCGTTGGTCAGCTTCTTATGGAAAAACCAAACTGGTTCTGGCTGATGGTCGGCGCCATTTTGGGAATAGTTATTCCGAATATATTGAATGACAAATTCCAAAAGGCAGTAAATGTTGTTCTAGTGATAGGAACAATTTTGCTAATCACAGTTTGGAGAGGAATATTCAGAGCAGGCTTTCTACAGATGGTAAACTACGCAATAGCATTGTACAACTATCAATATGGTCGCGAGGTGTATTACTACAAGCTACCGGATGGGGTAAATGAAGAACTGGCACTGATTATATTTTCAACAACACTTATTTTTCTGATTGGCTCAACGTTTTACTATTTAGTTTCAGAAAAAAAGATTAGTTGGTTTATATCCGTTATTGTATTAATTGTTGCGGTTGTCCTATTCCTTAGATGCACAAGTGCATACGTGCCGGCCTGTATGCTTATAATGGCAATTCCGGGCTCAATTATGTGGAGCAGGTCGGAAATGTACGGAGAAAAGAAGCTTGTAGCTTTTATGGCAGTATTTTTGTGCGTTGGAATGATTGCAAGTGTTATATATATGACTGCATTCAATTACAAAGTAAGCCCGATGGCAGAAAGTATGAGAATGGCTGTGTCTAACAGAATCGATGTTGCAAGATACGGCAAAGAGGACGCCCCTAACGGAAGTCTGTATGAGGCTGCGTCCTTTGAAGGCACTGAGACGACACGACTGGTTATTGGAACAAATGCTCCGGGTATTTATTATTTAAAAGGATTTGTCGGTGGTGAATATGACAAAGGCCAGTGGGACGAAATTCCTGCAAAAAAATATAGTCAATCAAATGAGGGAATGTTTGAGTGGATGAAGAAAAAGAAATTTTATCTGTTGGCGCAAAGTAGTCAGTACCTCAAAATGATAGATGAAAGAAATGGTGTTCAATATAAAGAGTCACAAGTAGTTGTATCAAATAAAAATGCAAACAGAAAATATTTGTATACACCATACGGAATGACAAGCAGCACTGTCGAGAAGCTTGATGGAATCAACCGTGATATGAACGTATTTCAAACAGATGACAGTCAAAACACAATGACTTATAGCGTGAATTATTTTGATGATTCACAGGCGCTAAATCTTGAAAATACTGAATGGCTAAAAGAATCAGATGGCGAGAGTATAAATGATTTCTCAATGGCCCAGACAGAATATAGAAATTTTGTGTATGATAATTATCTCGAAGTAGATGAAGAAATAGAAGAATTCTTAAAAGCATATGCAAAGGATGTAACTGCAAACGGATATATAGAAACTACAAAATCAATAAGAAAGTGGCTTGCTGATAAAAAGACAGCTGTCGTTTCTGAAAAGGAAATGTCGGATGATTATATTCTTCAGTTCATGGGAACATTTAGACAAGGCAACTCAAGCTTTTACACATCGGCAGCAGTAATGATGTTTAGATACTGCGGTATTCCGGCACGATATGCTGAAGGATATTTAGTAGGAATTGGTTCTTCTGATATAAATAGTGCTAAAGAAAAGGACAGGCTCGTTCTTCAAAATGGAAGTGAGGCAACTTATCAGAAGAATGCAACAGGACAAAATGTGCATGCCTGGGTTGAAATATACAAAGATGGATTAGGCTGGATACCTGTTGAAGTGACACCCGGATTCTACGATGAACTTAACAAAAAGCAGCAGACTCAGATTAACCGGGACAATCTTATAGAGAAGATTACTCCAAAGGAAAAGAAGAAGGCTCAGCGCTCTGACAGAAGTCCAAGAAAGAAAATCAATTTTACATTAATATTTGTTTGTATATTATTGGTAATAATTTCAATTTTGATTATCGGTTTAGTGTCAATTATGATTATTAGGCTCATCAAAATACATAAACGTAATAAACAGTTAGATGACAGTGATTACAAACAGGCAATGCATGTTTTATTGCCATATCTGGCTGACATTTTTGATTTTGCAAATATAGATGAAGCAAGCATTCCGGAAGAAGAATTGTATATTATTTTGGAATTTAGATTTAGGAATGAAGATATTTCAAAGGAAGACTATCTAATAATTTACGATTATGCATCGCAAATTAAAGAGGAAGTATATAGTAGCCTGAATAGGGCAGAAAGATTAAAGGCTAAGTATATAAAAGCATTATATTAAAGGAGGATATATGAACATGAAACTAAAAAAACTAATATGTGCGATATTGTCAATTGCATTAGTAGTGATGACATTTCCTTCATCAATTAGCGTATCAGCAGATGATGGAATCGACTTAAATGCAGATAGTATTACATATCTTACATCCTACATAACATGGGATGGCGAGGATGAGACGACTAAAGAGGCAGTTGTAAAGATTGTGGATACAACTAATACTACTGCAAAAAAACTCGAGGAAGGTTTAGATTTTACATCAGAGTTTACCAATGTTGGAACAGAGACGTCACCGGTATACGAGATAACCATCACAGGAATTGGAGACTATACCGGAACAAGAAGCATTGAAACTACAATTGAGGGTACTATTTATGAAAAGGGTAATGTTCAGTTTATCTCATTGACGGCAAATTTTTTTGACGATTGGGGTGATGAAGAATGGACAGATGAAGGTGATGAATATGAATATACAGAGTGCTATGTAACAGCTTTTGGTGTTACTAACCCAAATGTGACGTCAGCAAGCATTAAAGACTATTATTCTATTGGTGTCGATGACTATGATATATATGGTATTTTGCCGGGCTCATTTATGAATTTGCCTAGCTTAAAAACGGCTAAGCTGGGCGATCTTGATTTCCAGCCACATCTGTTTGTAAATTGTCCGGTGCTTGACAGTGTAACTGTTGAATGTGAAGAGGCCGGATATGCTCTTGACACACCAAATCCGCTTCCTATGATTATAGGTGATAAAGGCATAATATCTATTACTGCATCTGAAGATTTTACCTGGCTGGACGAGAATGATGAAGAAGTTTATACTATAAAGAACTTTTGTGACTTGTATGGATACAAATTAATTACAACGTCCGACACATATCAGACAAAAGAATGGGACTATAAGATTGATACAGACTATGAATCAGCAATGATAATAAGGTATAAGGGCGACAGTGCGAATGTTACTATTCCGGATACGGTTGAGTATAATGGAGAGACATATGATATTGATGATATAGATAGAGGAACATTTGTTAATTTAGATACATTAGAGACTATTGACATGGGTAATTTATATCCTGTTAATAATATGTGCAGCAATTGTCCAAACTTAAAGACAATCATTGTCAGGGCTACAGATCCATGGGACTTGGATTACAATCAGCCTATCGTTACAACTGATAGCACAGTTACAATAAGGGCATTTCCGGGTGTAATTGCTTCTTTCATAGATAGTGCAATTGATGAAACATTACTAATAAATTGCAAGGTTGAAGAATATTGTGAAAAATGGGGCTACAATTTCAAGGCGTTTGAGATTGACGAAATAGATTTTGAAATATTGAACAATTATAGCAAGGCTGTTATTGCAGGAGGAACAACACCTTTAGCTGTAACTATTTCTACAAATAAAATAGAAGAAGAAAGAGTTTTAGCAAATGAGATTTATAGCGATATAAAATACTCTGATTGGTCGGCATATGGTGATGGGGCTAAATATGTGACATTAAATAAAGATGATCAAACTATCACCACAAAGGCTGATGTGGAGAAAAAAACATCATTTACAATAAGCTGCAAGATTTCAATGGACAATGAAGATGCATCGGATGGAACCTATACAAGATTGATAGAGCAGGAATTTATCCTTTATCCTAGAATAACTGTAAAAACTACATATGCATATCCGGGATTAGATGACGTTTTACCATTCACATATTATGAATATGAGAATTATGATGTTTATACAGGTGAGATAGATCCAGACTCTATTTACGAACCTGAAGAGGGTGAATTTACACTGTTTGAAGAAGTATTTGTTGATGATACAAACGATGCATCTACGATGTCTTTGATTAATAATGACGTATTGACATGCAGTTATGAGATAATTGAAGGAAATGCAAGCGTTGTTGACAATACATACCTTGTACTTGGTGAAAACGCAAAGGAAGGCGATAAGATTAATCTAAAGGCTACATTTAATTATCGTGGAGAAGAATTTGTTCGCAATGTAAATATAGACGTTGTTGAAGGAGCTAAGCTTGATGATAGTACATTAGAAACATTGGAAGATTTGGATGAAGAGGGCGGTACTCTCACAATATTGTGCTGGAAAGACAGTGCTGCGTACAAACTGATAGATTCCTTTATAGGAACGTATCCACAGCTTGCTCCTTATATAGCTTGCAATGCAATCGATGAGGACGAGCCGCTTGATACAGGCAATCCAAAAGAGTTTTACAAAGAATATAAAGACTTAGTAGCAAGTGAGATGAGCGAGGACCAGGACAATTGTGCGGATATTGTTATCTGGCCTTCATATATGGCAGGCGAAGAAATGGGAAGCATTGTATCAGCTTCAATGGGAAGTGTAAGTAGTGTTTTAGCAAAATATCCAACATTGATTAATTCTTCATTACAGTATGTCGAGAATGATAAGGTATATGGATTACCACTCACAACGGACCAGGGAGCATTCTTATATCGCAAGGATGTTGCAAAGAAGTTATTTGGAACAGATAATCCAAAAGAAGTTCAGAAACATCTCATAAACTGGGATGAGTTTGTTCAGGTAGCATATGACATAAAAAAATCACAGGGAGATGCTGCAAATTATAAGCTTGTTTCTTCACTTGATGGATTGTCAGACGCTGTGATAAATGGAACAGGATTGGCAGAGGCTTCCTCGGATGCAATTAAACTTGATACGACTGTTAAGACCTACTATTCACTTGAAAGAAAGCTTAAGCAGATGGATATGGTGGGAGACGAAGAAAATAGTCTCGGAAGATTTATCACATTAAATGGAAATGAAAACATTGACGAGAGTGTGTATGGAGTATGTCAGGGACCGTATTCATTTGAAGGAAATAGTGGTGAGGTTCTCACAATAACAAAGGCTCATACAAATGATGCATACGCTGACTTGAGAGATTTCATTGTTAATGCTTTATTTAACGGAGACGGACAGGGCAAGTTTGAAAAGATATGCTCAACAAAATATGGTGACCTTTCAAAGCGTGTAAACAATACAGAGTGGCAGACTTCATTGTGGAAAAATATTGCTAAAGATCAGAATGACACTGGCTTAAAGGATATGATTTCGATAAGCATCCAAAATGAATTGGCAAATAATTATCCAATTGAAAAATGGATGGAATTAACTGAAAAAGATGATTTGGAATCGTTAGAGCTCGCTGATATTTTTGATGAGTTTAACAGCTCGTATATAACAAAAACTACTTTCCCTGAGATAGGAGTAGGTATACCAAATCTTTGGGAGGATGATGCGATTCCGGCATTCAAGAATATTACATATACAGGCGACTGGGTTGATACCGGTTGGGAATTTGAAGCTGAGGATGTTGATAAGAGTGAATTGGAAGCGTTAATTAAAGATGCCCAAAAGCTTATCGAAAATGTTAAAGTATCAAATGATGGTACAGATATCCTCGATACAATGACATGGGTTACAAAGAGTGTGTATGATAATGTCACTTCATCAATCGCTACTGCAAAGGAAGCAGTTAGAAAGTACAATACAACACTTGAAACCGTAAACAGCGAAACTGAAAAAATGACAAAGGCATGCAAAGCGTTTGTTCCTAAGAAGGGATTAAAATTATCAGTAGATGAGACTCTTACAGACGAAGTGGCAGACAAAGCACCGGTTGATAGCAGTGTTAAGGCAGTAAGTGGAATAAAGCTTAGTGCAGACTTTAAGAAGAAAACACTCAAGGTTTCATTTAGTGATGTTTCAGGAGCACAGACATATCTTGTTCTGTACAAAAAGAACAGTGCAAGCACTTGGACAAAGGTTTGGACTACAACACCAAGTAAAACTATTAGCAAGATGAGCAAAAATGGTTTGTATGAGCTCAAGATTGCAGGATTTAAGAAAGTAAATGGAAAATGGGTAAGAGGCAACTACTCAAAGACTCAATATATTTTCTATGCACAGACAAGCATAAGTAAGGTACAGGCAAAGAAAAAGTCTGCTGTAGTAACATATAAAAAGTATAAGAAAGCTACTGGTTATAATATTTCCTACTCAAGAAGCAAAAAGATGACTTCAGGTAAGACTGTTACAGTTAAAAAATATAAGACAACAAAGAAAACAGTTAAGAAGCTTAAAGCAAAGAAGACATATTATTTCCAGGTTAGACCATACAAGAAGTCGAAGGGAAAGACATATGTAGGTATTGGGTCTAAGGTAAAGAAAAAGAAAATTAAATAAACAATAAATAAGAAAGCATTTTCTGGTTTGATTTTTTTATACGGAAAATGCTTTCTTTTTATACAAGTGAAATTGTAATATCTCATTTGTAAATTTTATTTTTCATCTAACTTATCCTGTTGCATCAATTCAAATAATTCAATTTGTTGTTGGCATGTTTCTTCATCTAATATCCAGCCATCCTCACCAGTTGCTTTAATATTTGCATTTTTAAAAATGTGAAAGTTATCTTTTAGCCATAAAGAAAATTCACCATAAGATACGCGATCAGAACCTTGCCAGCCTACATATCCGCTTGCAGCGTATCTAGGCCACATCATTTGTTCTAACTCTTCATTAGTTCTTATAAATTCTGTCCATAGAAGACATTCATTTCCCAGAACTGATTTTTCTATGCCATCAATTTCCTTCATACTTTCCGGAATAATATGCTGCTCATATATTTGTTTTAGAGATGTTTTCCCATATGGATAATCGCAGTATGCCTCACGAAAGTTTGACATGATGATTTTTCCACCATTTGCAATATGCTCGGAGACCATACCGTTTTCATCATCCAGCCAGCATTGGACAATAACATCAGAATCGATATTGCCACCGTTTAGTGCATCGTTCCAAACAATGGGAATCTTTCCTTTGGAATTTAAATATTTAGCAATTTCATTTTCAAATTCACACTGAAGCTGAATATAGCTATCAAATCCTTGATTTTTTATTAGTTGTTTGCAGGATGGACATTGTTCCCATTGCTCTGTTGGAACTTCATCTCCACCTATATGAAAATATTTACATGGAAATAAATCAATCATTTCATCCAACAACTTTTTTATAAAATCAAATGTTTCTTTTTTAGAAATGCAGAATAAGTTTTTAAATATTCCACCTCTCGTAATAACTTTGATAGGTGAACCGTTACAGCTCAGGTGAGGATATGCGGCAAGAATTGCACTGACGTGTCCCGGCATATCTATTTCAGGAATAATCTCAATATTTCTCTCGCTGCAGAAATTAATCAAATCACGTATTTGTTCTTTTGTATAATAGCCACCTTCAATATCATCGCTCTTATATCCGGCGAAGTGGTCTCCCTCACGGTATCCTCCAATTTTGTACAAATTAGGAAAT
>CAZWAG010000034.1:0-18979 GCA_964631845.1 uncultured Eubacterium sp. | reverse complement strand
ACGACAGAAGTAACAACAACAAAGGCACCTACAACAACAAAGACAGAGACAACAAAGGCAACAGAGACAGCTGCCCAGACAACATCAAGCCAGACATCAGGAATAAAGCCATCAGCCCCTGCAGGACTTACATACGCAGGAAACAGTGACCTGCCTTTCTATTTTGCATGGGCAGCTGCAGAAAATACAACATATAACTTCTATGTAAATGACCAGCAGGTAGCAACAGGAATATCAGGTGGTGCATACAATTGTGGATCACAGTATTTCACAACAGCAGGAACATACACAATCAGTGTAACAGCAGTACAGAACGGAGTTGAGTCAGACAAGGCATCAATAACATATGATGTGACAACAGGAAATGTTGGAACAACAGCAGCTCAGACTACAACAAGCGCATTAGTTGAAGGCGCAGAATTGTTAAAGAATACAGCATTTAACGGAGCAGATTACTGGGAAGAGCTGGGAGCAACATATACAAACAACTCAAATGGTTCCGTATTGGTAACAGTTCCAGCGTACACTGGTGGAAACAACTATGATACACAGCTCAAGCAGACAGGTATTACTCTTACAGATGGAAGATGGTACAAGGCAACAATTACGGTAACATCTGACGTTGCAAGAAAGTTCCAGTTATTAGTTCAGAGCGACCAGACGCAGGGAGGCGACTGGAGTGTAATTAACCAGGATACAGTATTTACAGTAGAGGCAGGAGTGCCATACACATATCAGACAGTATTCCAGGCAAATGGAGTAAAGAATAAATATTTGTATGGACTTATGATGGGATACGTTGATGGAACATCGGCGGCAGCAGCAAACGTTACAGTGAGCAATGTAAGCTTGAAGGAATACGGAAGCGAGCCTTCAACAGATGTAATCACAACAGATGTGCCAACCCAGGCACCAACGCAGGCTCCTACTCAGGCTCCTACGGTAGCACCGACACAGGCACCAACGCAGGCACCAACCCAGGCTCCTACACAGGCTCCAACAGCTGCGTCAACTCAGGCAGCTACAACTAAGCAGGTAAATGCTACTACAACAACTAAGGTAACACAGCCTTCCACAACATATGCAAAAGCAGATGTAGTTGACAAGGAAATTGTAAGTGCTAAAAAGGATAAGGATCCTGCAGGTTCAATATTTGGAAAGCTTTGTGCTAAAGTAAAGAAAAGCACAAAGAAAACAAATAAGGTGACATGGAAGAAGGTTTCGGGAGCAACGAAGTACATTGTTTATGCCGGAAGATGTGGCTCAAAGATAAAGAAGGTTAAAGAGACAACAGGTTCTTCATTTACACATAAGAAACTTAAGAAAGGCAAATATTACAAGTACCTTATTGTTGCGGTAGACAAAAATGGAAACGCAGTTGCAATTTCAAAGATGATTCACTCAGCAACTAAGGGCGGAAAGGTTGGAAACGCAAAGAAGCTTAAGTTAAATAAGAAAACAGTAAGCCTGTCAGTAGGTAAGTCGTTTACAATCAAAGCAAAACAGGTTGCTGATGCAAAGAAAGTAAAGATAAAGAATCACAGAAAGATTTCTTATGAGACAAGCAACGCCAAGGTTGCAGTTGTGTCAAGTAAGGGCAAGATAACAGCAAAAGCAAAAGGAACCTGTACAGTATATGTATATGCGCAAAACGGTGTATATGCCAAGGTGACGGTTAAGGTTAAATAATTTTTAGTTTTAAAGAGGGCTTTTATATAATAAAGGCTCTCTTTTTAATTTCAAATAATATTTTGGATAATCTTTCCTCATAAAGGCAATTGTGATATAATCTCTTTATAATTTTATAAAGGAGATAGACATATGAAGAAACAAATCAAAAAGCTGTTAGTAGTTGTTATGACAATGGCAATGGTATTATCTATGATGCCATCTATTCAGGCAACTGCAGCATCAAAAGGCAAAGTAAAAAGTGTTAAAGTTACTAATGTGAAGAATAAGAAAGTTACTCTTACAGTAGGACAGTCGAAGAAACTTAAAGTAAAAGTATCCATAAAAGGAAAAGTGTCAAAGAAAGTAACTTACAAATCTTCTAACAAGAAGGTAGCTACAGTAACTAAAAAAGGAATTGTTAAGGCAAAGAAGGCAGGAAAAGCAAATATTACTGTAAGATCTAAAGCTAACAAGAAAAAGAAGGTTGTAATCAAGGTTAAAGTAAAGAAAAAATCTACAGCAACAAAACCTGCAACACCTGCAACCCAACCTACAACACCTGCTACAACAAAACCGGTTGAAACAACAACAGTAGCCGAGGTCCCAACAACACCGTCTGAAGTGGAAACAACAACTCCGGCATCAGAGAATGAGATGAAACCAACGGTATCAATAAAAGATACAATTGGTTTAGATGCGGACAACGTTAGCGTTGAGGAGGGTGATGAATATAACCAGGTTATAATTTCATATCAAATTGACATTGAAGAGGCTGGATTGTATAGCATATCATTTAATGAGGAAATACGAGAATTAGATCCTAAATGGATTATTTATTCGGAAGAATATGGCTTCTATACAGAAGATTATTCATTTGAAATTGAAGAACCGGGCACATATAATCTTGAAATAACTCTTTGCGTAACTACTGTAGACGAAATTGATGGATTGCCATTTGAGTTTAATTTGTATAAAAGCGCAAAAATCAATTTAGATGTGAATCCATATGATGGAACCTTGTATGAGGACTATTATGATTATTGGATAGAGGGCTGGTATACATCAGACGATAAGTGGATTACGTATGGGTATTATGAAGATGTTTTAGTATTACCAAAGGGAACATATGATTCTATATATATGAGAGTATTTGTTTATGATGAACATTATAATCCAGTCGGTTATTTCCTCTATACTATTGAAAATCTTGTAGTTGACAAGGATGAGGTTGACGCTACAGTATCATCTGTTTTTAAATCATTAATTGAAGGATATGACCAAACAGAGAAAACTATAGAGCTTGACAAACCATTAGATGTTGTTTTGGGAAAAAATTACGAGTTTGATTTCTATAAGTTTACTGCTCCGGAAGATGGAACATATTATATCTATACAGATTCTCCAAAGGATGAGGAAGGAGAAGATGAATGTGATACATATGGAGTTGTAGTTCTTAATGATGTTCCGGAATATAGTGATGATGAGTATGGTTATGATTTTGGTTTTGAAGTTACATTAAATAAGGGTGAAACCTGTTATATAGGTGTAAAACCATATTTTGCAGAGGATGAAGGGGAAACAGTAAAGCTTTGTGTTTCTTTAGAACAGCCAGAAGAAGAAGTAGAAGTTGAATTGTAGTGTAAAAAAAGTTGTGTAAACCTCTCAGATTAATGAAAAAATCATAGGGTTATAGATATAAGTTTTAGAATTAATTAGGGCTGAATGGCATGAAATGCTGTTCAGCCCTTGATTATATTATATGAAATTTATTTATCTGTAATTTCACTGTGAAGTGTCTGTAATGATTTGATTTCTCCGGATGGATTGTTATTTAAGTAGTTAATTCCTTCTATGGAAGCTTTAGCAGCTGCAATTGTTGTCATATAAGGAATCTTAGCTTTAATTGCTGCTTTTCTTAAATAACTGTCATCATGAATGCTATCCTTTCCTACAGGAGAGTTTACAATCAAATCTATTTCTCCGTTTGTGATGGCATCTAAAACATTTGGACGACCTTCATACAGCTTCTTGATTTTTTCTGCCGGAATACCAGCGCCTGTAATAAGATCACATGTTGTGCCGGTTGCGAGAATCTTAAATCCATTTTCATGGAATTTCTTGGCAACATCTACAACCTCTTCCTTATCTTTTCTATTTACAGAGATAAGAACTGTTCCTGAAAGAGGAAGCTTTGACTGAACTCCCTCCTGAGCCTTGTAGAATGCTTCGCCATATGATGGCGATAAACCAAGTACTTCACCGGTTGAACGCATTTCAGGTCCGAGAATTGGGTCGACCTCCTGGAACATATTAAATGGAAAGGCTGCTTCCTTAACACCAAAGTAAGGAATGTTCTGTTCCTTTAAATCTGCAACCGGAGATGGTCTGCCAGTCAATTCACTTGTAATAATATCTGTGGCAATTGGAACCATACGTGTGTTACATACCTTTGATACCAATGGAACAGTACGAGATGCACGAGGGTTTGCTTCCAATACGTAAACCTTATCATTTTCGATAGCATACTGCATATTCATAAGCCCCTTTACATGCATTTCTTCTGCAATCCTGCGTGTATATTCTTTTATTGTTTCTACATTCTTTTCTGAAATATGAACTGATGGAATGATACAAGCTGAGTCACCTGAATGAACACCGGCAAGCTCGATATGTTCCATGACAGCAGGAACATATGCGTGAGTGCCATCACTGATGGCATCAGATTCGCATTCCAAAGCATTGTTCAAAAATCTGTCAATAAGAATTGGTCTGTCAGGTGTAACGCCAACAGCAGCCTTCATATAGTCAGACATGCTTTCATCGTCATATACAACTTCCATGCCTCGTCCACCAAGTACATATGAAGGACGAACCATAACAGGGTAACCTATTTCGTTTGCTATTGAGATGGCTTCTTCAACTGTTGTAGCCATACCTGCTTCCGGCATAGGAATTTCTAATTTATCCATCATTGCTCTGAACAAATCTCTGTCCTCGGCAAGGTCAATAACTGAAGGAGAAGTGCCTAAAATCTTAACCCCGTTCTTTTCAAGGTCAGCTGCCAGGTTAAGAGGTGTTTGTCCACCAAACTGAGCAATAACACCGAGAGGCTTTTCTTTGTTGTAAATACTCAAAACATCTTCCAGTGTAAGTGGCTCAAAATACAACTTATCTGAAGTGTCGTAATCGGTTGATACTGTTTCCGGATTACAGTTGACAATGATTGTCTCAAAGCCCAATTTCTTAAGTGCGAGTGATGCGTGTACACAACAGTAGTCGAATTCAATACCCTGTCCGATTCTGTTAGGACCACCACCCAAGATCATAATTTTCTTGTTGTCAGATACCGGGTTCTTGTCTTCGGCGTTATATGTTGAATAGTAGTAAGCGCTATCTTCAGTTCCCGATACATGAACGCCCTCCCATGCCTCTTCAACACCGAGACTAATTCGTTTATTTCTGATATCTTCTTCAGAAATTTCAAGAATTTCGCTCAAATATTTATCGGAGAAGCCGTCTTTCTTTGCCTGAATTAAAAGGTCATCTGCCGGAAGTGAACCCTTGCTCTTTATAAGCTCTTCTTCCTCGTCAACTAATTCTTTCATCTGTTCAATGAAATAATGTTTAACCTTTGTGATTTCAAAAATTTCATCTGCTGTTGCGCCTTTTCTGAGGGCTTCGTACATTATAAAATGACGCTCAGAAGAAGGAGTGATAAGCTTCTGCAGCAATTCTTCTTTTGAAAGTGAATCAAAGTTTTTTGCGTGTCCGAGTCCATAACGTCCTGTCTCAAGGCTTCGTATAGCTTTTTGGAAAGCTTCTTTATAAGTTTTGCCAATGCTCATTACTTCACCTACAGCACGCATCTGAGTGCCAAGCTTGTCCTCAACACCCTTGAATTTTTCAAATGCCCAGCGGGCAAATTTGATTACAACGTAATCACCGTCAGGAACGTACTTGTCAAGGGTTCCATATTTTCCACATGGAATGTCCTTAAGAGTAAGACCTGTTGCAAGCATTGCTGAAACTAAAGCAATTGGGAAACCGGTAGCCTTAGAAGCAAGTGCTGATGAACGTGATGTACGAGGATTGATTTCGATAACAATAATTCTATCTGACACAGGGTCATGGGCAAACTGTACGTTTGTTCCACCGATAACCTGTACCTTATCAACGATTTTGTAAGCCTGTTCCTGTAATCTCTTCTGACATTCTTCAGAAATAGTAAGCATAGGGGCAGAACAGAAGGAATCACCTGTATGTACACCGAGAGGATCAATGTTTTCAATGAAGCAAACTGTAATCATATTTCCTTCACTGTCACGAACTACTTCAAGTTCCAGTTCCTCCCAGCCAAGAATGGATTCTTCAACGAGAACCTGTCCAACTAAGCTGGCCTGAAGACCTCTCTTGCAAACAGTCTGAAGTTCTTCCTTGTTGTATACAAGACCACCGCCGGCACCGCCCATTGTGTATGCTGGACGAAGAACAACAGGATAACCAAGCTTATCTGCGATAGCGAGAGCTTCATCAACTGAGTAGGCAACCTCGCTCCTGGCCATTTCGATTCCTAAGGAATCCATTGTCTTTTTAAATTCAATTCGGTCCTCACCTCTCTCAATAGCGTCGAGCTGAACACCAATTACCTTCACATTATACTTGTCAAGTACACCTGCCTGATTCAATTCAGAACAAAGATTAAGACCTGACTGACCACCTAAATTAGGGAGCAATGCATCAGGTCGTTCTTTTGCGATAATCTGCTCTAATCTATCCACGTTAAGAGGCTCGATGTATGTAACATCTGCAGTCTCTGGATCAGTCATGATTGTAGCTGGATTAGAGTTTACAAGTACTATTTCGTAACCTAACTTTTTAAGAGCCTTACAAGCCTGAGTACCTGAGTAATCAAACTCGCATGCCTGGCCGATAACAATAGGTCCTGAACCGATAATAAGTACCTTATTAATGTCTGTTCTTTTTGGCATATATTTTACCTCCTCATAAGTTCTATATATATTATAATTAAAAAATTAAGTACAACAAGTTATTTATTTAAATAAAAAGGATTTTTGTAATTTTTCTTAGAAAAAAATAATGTAAATACTTTATATAATTAATGTAATTATGAAATGCCTTTAAAATAATAGACAATTTAAATGAAAAAGGTTTCCCATTATTTTGCCTAATATGTTATAATACTCTGTGGAAATAAATTAGTTGGAGTAAGAAAATGGAAAAAATTATTTTAACAGGTGATAGACCTACAGGAAAATTACATTTAGGACATTACGTAGGATCACTTAAGAGACGAGTTGAACTTCAGAATTCAGGGGAGTTCGACAAAATATTTATTATGATTGCAGATGCACAGGCGTTGACAGACAATTTTGACAATCCCGAAAAGGTTCGTCAGAATATTATAGAAGTAGCGTTGGATTATCTTTCGGTAGGATTAGACCCATCAAAGTCTACATTGTTTATTCAGTCAATGATTCCGGAACTGACAGAGCTTACATTTTATTATATGAATCTTGTTACTGTATCAAGATTACAGAGAAATCCAACAGTTAAGTCAGAGATTCAGATGAGAAATTTTGAGGCAAGTATTCCTACAGGATTTTTCTGTTATCCAATCAGTCAGGCATCAGATATCACAGCGTTCAAGGCAACTGTAGTACCAGTTGGTGAGGATCAGCTTCCAATGCTCGAGCAGACAAAAGAAATAGTTAGAAAGTTTAATTCAGTTTATGATGAAGTACTGGTTGAGCCGGAGATTCTTTTGCCGGACAATGCAGCATGCTTAAGACTTCCCGGAACAGATGGAAAGGCAAAGATGAGCAAGTCACTTGGCAACTGTATTTACCTTTCAGACAGTGAAGAGGAAGTTAGACAGAAGGTTATGACTATGTATACAGACCCACTTCATTTGAAGGTTACTGATCCCGGACATATTGAAGGAAACACTGTATTTACATATCTTGATGCGTTCTCAAAGCCGGAGCATTTCGCAGAGTATTTGCCGGAATATGCAAACCTTGACGAATTAAAGGAGCATTACCAGAGAGGTGGTCTCGGGGATGTTAAGGTCAAGAGATTCTTAAATGCAGTTCTCGAGGAAGAACTCAAGCCTATTCGTGAAAGACGTGCAATTTATGAGCAGGATATCGAGGGTGTCTATGACATATTGAAGAAGGGATGCGACGAGGCAAGAAAGGTTGCATCACAGACTTTAGATGATATTAAGGCAGCAATGAAAATTAATTATTTTGATGATAAGGATTTAATTAAGGCGCAAGCTGAAAAATATAAAAAGTAAAATTAGGAGGTTGTTATGAGTAAATATTCAGGAACAAAAACAGAACAAAATTTATTAGAGGCATTTGCAGGTGAGTCACAGGCAAGAAACAAGTACACATACTTTGCATCAGTTGCAAAGAAGGCAGGTTATGAGCAGATAGCAGATTTGTTTTTAACTACAGCTAACAATGAAAAAGAGCATGCAAAAATGTGGTTTAAGGAATTAGAGCTTTTAGGAGATACTCCTGCAAACCTTTTGGCAGCCGCTGAAGGCGAAAATGCAGAATGGACAGATATGTATGAGAGAATGGCACAGGATGCTGAAGCTGAGGGATTTCCAGAGTTAGCTGAAAAGTTCAGAGGTGTTGGTGCTATTGAAAAGGCACACGAAGAGAGATATCGTGCGCTTCTTAACAATATCGAGACAAAGCAGGTATTCGAAAAATCAGGCGTTCAGGTATGGGAGTGCAGAAACTGTGGACATATCGTAGTTGGTACAAAGGCACCTGAAGAATGTCCTGTATGTGCTCATCCACAGGCATACTTTGAAGTTAGAAAAGAAAACTACTAAGAAAGGAATCTATCTGATAGATTATTTGGTATAAAATGAGCAATTACAAAATTAACACAAAATGTGTGCAGGCCGGATATACACCGGGAAATGGTGAACCACGTCAGATTCCTATTGTTCAGTCCACAACATTTAAATATGACACAAGTGATGATATGGGAAAGCTCTTTGATCTTGAGGCTGAAGGATATTTCTACACAAGATTGCAGAACCCTACAAATGATTCGGTTGCGGCAAAAATAGCAGCACTTGAGGGTGGTAGCGCAGCAATGCTTACATCATCAGGTCAGGCCGCAAACTTTATGGCACTGTTTAATATATGTGAGTGTGGAAGTCATATAGTTTCATCTTCATCTATCTACGGTGGAACATTTAACTTAATTGCTGTTACAATGAAGAAGATGGGAATCGATGTTACATTTGTATCACCTGACTGCACAGATGAAGAGCTAGAAGCAGCTTTTCAGGACAATACAAGAGCGGTGTTTGGAGAGACTATTGCAAATCCGGCGCTTACTGTGCTTGATATAGAAAGATTTGCAGACGCAGCTCACAAGCATGGAGTTCCACTTATTATTGATAATACATTCCCAACACCACTTAACTGTCGACCATTTGAATGGGGAGCAGATATTGTTACTCATTCTACTACAAAATATATGGATGGTCACGGTGGAGCAGTTGGTGGAGCTATTGTAGATTCAGGAAATTTTGACTGGGCAGCAAATGCAGATAAATTCCCTGGACTTTGCACACCGGATGATTCATATCATGGAATAACATATACAGAAAAGTTTGGACAGGCTGGAGCTTTTATCACAAAATGTACTGTTCAGCTGATGAGGGATTTGGGTTGTATTCAGTCTCCGCAGCATGCATTTTATTTAAATTTGGGATTGGAGTCATTACATGTCAGAATGCCACGTCATGTAGAAAACGGTCAGGCAGTTGCAGAGTTTTTAGAAAAGCATCCTAAGGTAAAATCAGTTA
This sequence comes from uncultured Eubacterium sp., assembly GCA_964631845.1. Taxonomy (GTDB): domain Bacteria; phylum Bacillota; class Clostridia; order Lachnospirales; family Lachnospiraceae; genus Eubacterium_G. Next base: position 9,447 of record CAZWAG010000034.1, on the reverse strand, counting down.
GCTATCCCGGACTTCCATCCGACAAGTATTATGAGAGAACTCAAAAGTATTTGCCAAACGGCGGATGCGGAGTAGTTTCATTTGAACTTGAAGGTGGAAAGGATGCAGCAGAGGTATTTATGAAGAACCTTAAACTCGCAGCTATTGAGACACACGTTGCAGATGCCAGAACATGCTGTTTGAATCCTGCAACATCTACTCACAGACAGCTGACAGAGGAACAGTTGATTGAGGCTGGAATTCCTGCAGGACTTGTTAGAATGTCTTGCGGTATTGAAGATAAAGATGATTTAATTGCAGATTTAGCACAAGCCCTTGAAGCAATTTAAGTAGATTAAATGTGATTTTACACTAGCTTATGCTTTATGCGATTTTAGATTAGCTTATGTTTAATGCGATTTTTGATTGGCTTTGTATTGATTGCGCGTGAAAAGTATCAAATTTCGTAAATACAAGGATTTGATACCACCATTCTCGCATAATTGTTGCTAAAAGTATCAAATGAACATAGAAGTAGTGATTTGATACCACTGAAAGAAATTTTTTTCAAAAAGTGGTATCAAACTACTATGAATATGCGTATATGATACCAAATATAAGCATAGAGATGAAAATCATATTATAAACAGGTATCAATTAGTGTAGTAAAGTCTTGTTTGATACTTTTGGCAGACTATAATGTAAACAAGGTATCAAATATAAAAAATATTATAGATTGATACTTCTTTAAGAAAAGAGACCGAATTCTTCAGTTGGGAGTTAAAGGTCTCTTTTTTATATCATAGGATTAGGGTGACCTTTTGACAGCCCAATCATCATAGGCAAATCCTATGATATAAAAACGCTCCGCTAGGGATACGCACTCGCTCGTAAGGAATTATGTCGCAAAAGAGACCGCGCTCGGCGAGAGAATCTAGCTTGCAAGATTCGTTCTTCGCATTAATTATTTTTAAAATAATATTCAATAATGGAATCTATTATATCAGTGTCAAGTGGTTTGCTTTCACTTTCGAAGGTCATTATCAAATCTACGTTTGGCATTATTCCAGCGCTTGAATAAACTGATATTTTTTGAGTCATATGTTTAACATATTCTGTGTCATTCATCAATCCAAAATGTTCCCAATAGATAAATTTGTTCTTGCTAAATACAGGAATTGTAATATCAGGATAATAGGTTGTATTTCCTATTATTAATGGATATTCGTATCTATACGGAATCTTATTTACAAATAGCCTATCTAAAATCATAACTTCAGATTTAGAACGCACCATTTCTCCGGAGATGGTTTTAAAGATTCTATTTTCTTGAAATGGAGCTAATGACGCTGGCTCTTTTAACCAGTTCTCTACTTGGGTGTCAAAAGAGTATAGAATTTGTTTCAGAATAGTATTGTATCCATGAGAAGAAAACAATCGTTTCGCACTGTCAAACGAATGATCTTCTTTAAAACGCAAAAAGTTACTGATTGCCTGAATTTCATTTTCGTAATCGTTTATTTGACATGAATAATATTTCTTTAAAGATAATTCCGATATTAATTTGCTGTTTTTCTTTGGAATATAGCTACGCTCCCCATTTAATGTATAAAAACATTTGTAATTTGTGGGAGTGTTACAAAGTGTAATTTTTCCATTAGGCAATGATTCAGTAAGTTTTTTTATTCTAACAACTTCTTTGTTTAGATGGTTTAGTCTGGTTTCTAATTTTTCATACATTTTTCATACCTCCTTTTAAAGATAATAACATAAATATTTAGGCACGTATATACAAAATGTGATTTTTTAAAACAACTTTTGATAAAAGTATCAGAGGAAGGATTTTATATGAAAATGATACCGCAATCATGAAAGTAAATGACGTTTTTTGCGTGAATTGGTATCAAATAGTCAAAATCAAGTGAAATGATACCAAAACAACAAATATAAGGGATTGAAAATGAGAAAACTGGTATCAAATAACCATAAAAATGCCATATGATACCAAAAGTCAAGCTAAAGCAACCAGAAACGCTACTAGCTAACAAAAAATATAATAGATTATGTCTCTTTTGCATAAAAAAACATTTCAACATTGTTGTATTTTCACAAAAAATTGAATCGTTTCAATTTTTTATGGTAATGTTTCCAAAGCTGTGCTAATATCAAATTATAAAGGGAACGGATATTGTGTTGCTTCGTGTACAAATATGGAGGAAGTAATATGGGAAAATTTAAGAAATCAATGAAGAAAATGTTAGCTTTTTCTTTGTGTTTGACAATGATTGCGGGAGTCATTGGAGTGCAGAACACAAACGTTAAAGCGGCAGACAAATCAACGCCATGGTTATTGTCTACAGACAGACCGGCGTACGCTTCGTCAGTAAACGGTGGTGATATTGCCACATATGCAACTGATGGAAGACTTGGAACTCAGTGGGGTGCTGCAGCAAACTTAGCAGACCAGTGGCTTGATGTCGATTTGGGTGGAAAAGCAGATATTTCAAAGGTAGTTATCGACTGGCAAAATGATGCTGCCTATGGAGTTGCTTATCAGGTGCTTGTATCAAATGATGAAATTAACTGGACAAAAATATATGAGACAACAAACGGTACAGGTGGCGATGAAAAGAAAGTTTTGAGAGAAGATGGCACTGTTGATTACAAATACTATGAAGATGTTTTGAGCACAGACTCTGCAGATAAAAAACTTTCAGCTGCAAACGGTCGTTATGTTCGTGTGCTTATTAATTATAGTAAATCGCAGTCAGGCTCATCTGATAAGACATCAGGCTGGGGTGCATCTATTAGAGAAATTGGAATCTACGGTATAGGTGATGACGACTGTATAGAGCCGGTTTCTGATGCTAGAAATATTGCACTTGGAAAAAATGTTGAAGTGTCTTCAAAATCAGAACCTTGGTGGGCATCAGCGCCACTTGAAGGCTCAAATGCGGTAGATGACAATTATGATACTTATTGGCTTTCAAGTACATATGACAGTGTGGCACAGACATGTGACCAGTATATGACTGTTGATCTTGGAGCTAATTATACTATCGGAAGAGCTGTTATTCAGTGGCAGACAGAATATGCAAATATATGGGATTTGCAGGTTTCATCTGACAATAAAAACTGGACTACAGTTTACAGACAGCTTCAGGGAAATGGAGAGGATGAGGAAATAAAACTTTACGCAGAAAATGTAAGATACGTAAAGATGAAAGGTATTCTTATGGGCCGAGGCTCAGGATATTCTATAAGAGAATTTAAGATTTATGAATATCAGTCTGGAGATGAGAAGGTTCAACATACAATTGGAGAGCTTCCAACAAAGAAGGTTGAAAAGCTTGGAAAAGGAAGCTACGTAGTTGATGACGCAGGCTTACTTCAGCCAAGAGAACCAAAATATATTACAAAAGACATTGACACACCAATCCCATCAAATGACTGGTGGACATCAATTGTTTATACAAAGTACAGTGACACGATGCCTGCATTGCCAATGGCATACAAGTATTCTGCAACAGGACTTTCAATGTACTATGCGGATGGAACTTACACTCGTGCAGATAATGGTGGTATAGGTGCAGACAGCAGATATTTCGATTTAACTATTGGAACATCAAGCATTACGGGAGATGCATCAGCAAAACTGGCAGGATACGGTGACTGGTCAGTTGATGTTGCGTTTAGTGATGATGATACAGCAAAAATGAAGAGCACATTGTTAAAGGGTTCCCCTTATGCATATACAACATTTACTGATCCAACATCTGTAGAACTAAATGTAAATAATTTGGTTAAATTTATGGATGACAACGGAAATCAAATTATTGTTAAAGACGGAGTTACAACAACAATTGATCATTTTGCAGTAGAGTCACAGAACTATAGCGAAGCTCCGGGAGACGGAAATAAGCTTCAGTACCATTACTATGGAGTGTATATGCCGGAAGGTTCAAAGGTTACAAAGGTAGGAAATAAATTAAAGATTTCTCTTGGAAGTAATCAGAACTATTTGGTAGTAGGTGCGTTACCGGTTGAAGAACCAATCAAATTGTTGACGACAGAAACAGTTGATAATGCAGCCTCAAAGAATGATAGCCAGGCAGCAGAAATGCTTAAATATATGTATAAATATGCATATGCTTATGTTACAGATACAACTGTTGACTATGAATACACAGAAAATACAGCTACGTGTACAACAAACTATACGATACAGACAAACAAGGTTAGAACAGGATCTAATTTCTCATCAGACACTTTGATATGTATGCTTCCAAATCAGTGGAAATACTCATCAGACAGCTATGTGACAGCAGGAATGGGTGGAGCATTGATTTACACATCATGTAGAGGTGATTTGAGAATTCATGAAGGAACATCCTTTAGCTATAGCCAGAGATTTAACGGAATTATTCCACAGTATACAACACCGGATGAATCAAGCAGCTATAATGAAGAGTGGATGTACAAATATCTTGAACAGTTTACAGACAGTGCTCTAAAGTCATATTGGGTAGCAGACCCTTATTGGCAGGGAAAGAAATCTCATCCTATTGCCATGGGTATTTTAATTTCAGAGCAGCTTGGTGAATATGAGACAAGAGACAGACTTATTGATACGTTAAAGAAAATTATGGAAAACTGGTTGTCATATGATGGCGATGAGGATTATCCATATTATATGTATTATCATACAAGCTGGGGAGCAGTAAGTGGTGATGGTGGAGACCACGGAATGGCAATAAACCTGTCAGACCATCATTTCCTCTGGGCATACTTTATTTTCCCTGCAGCAGTGTTAGCTTCATATGATTCTCAATTTAAAGAAGACTATGGAGATATGATTGAGCTTCTCATAAGGGACTGTATGAATCCGGACAAAGAAGATGATATGCTTCCATTTATGAGAAACTTAGATGTATATGAAGGTCATTCATGGGCTGGAGGATACGGAGACAACAATAGTGGAAATAACCAGGAGTCAGCATCAGAAGCTACATTTAGCTGGGCAGGATTATATCTCTGGGGACTTGTAACCGGAAATAAAGAATACAGAGATGCCGGTATATGGGGATATACATCAGAAGTGGATGCTATTGAACAGTATTGGTTCAATATGGACGAAGGAACAGAGCTAGACAGCCATAACTGGCCGGATGATTATGGAACAGATATTTATGGTGATGAAAACTGCGATGATTTACCTTACACAGGTATGGTTTGGGGATTAGGATACACAAACGGTACTTACTTCTCAGGAAATCCATGCTGTATTATGGGTATACATTTACTTCCTGTTACACCTGCAATTACATATATGGGATATGACAGAGAAAGGGCCGGACAGATTTGGGAGCAGTACGAAGCTATTCAGGCAGCATACCAGAAGAAGGTTGCAGCACAAGGACAATCTGATCCGGAAGGATGGCATCACATTCTTTGGCCATTCCTTGCTCTAAGTGATGCAGAGGAAGCAAATGACAGATGGTCTGAAGAATATACAAGTCATATCAATGATAATGGTGACTATGTAAATGGTGTTTTATCAACAGACGAAATGTTCAATTCATATTGGTATATTGAAAATATGAATGCGAAGGGATATATCGAAGAGGATATCTGGGCTACAAATTACACAAGCTATCAGGTATTTGCTAAGACTGAAAATGGAAATACAAAATACACTGCGCAAATATGGAATCCAACTGATGAAACTATCACAGTACAGTTTGCAAACAAGGATGGAAATCTTGGGACTGCAAAGGTTGGAGCTCATACACTGGTTGATGTAGATCCTACAAAGAACGAAGATACAACAGACACTGTAAAGTATGTAGAGTACGAGAACAGAGATGTTACCAATGTTGTTCCGGGAGTTGTTCAGGCCGAAGATTATGCAACAAACTTTGGATGTGAGCCTACATCGAATCCGGAGGAGGGTGAATATATCGGATGGATTGATGATGGAGATTCGTTAGTATATAACCTGGATGTAAAAGAAGAAGCAGATTATGTATTGGATTACAGAGTTCAGTGTACGAATCAAAATGTCAATAGTGCAATCAAGTTAAAGACGGACAATGACAGTGATTATATAAATACAACATATTTTGATAACAGCACAACAAACTGGAAAAATGTTGTTTCAACGCAGACAGTTCATTTGAAGGCTGGAAAGTATCAGATGAAGCTGTTGATGGTAGATGGTCAGTTCCAATTCAACTATGTAAAAATTTATAAGGTTGGAACAAAGCCTCCTACAGCTCCTACAGATGATTTGACAAAGGCTGATTTGTCATCATATCCGGAGATTGATTTGTCAAAAGCAGAGGTAATTGATGCTTCATCAGAGGCTAATGACAATGGTAAAAAGACAAATATAATTGATAAAGATTATAATACCAGATGGGAGTCAAAGGCAGAGGATCCACAGTATATAACAATTGACTTAAAGGAGAGCCAGAAAATTGGTGGAGTAAAAATATATTGGGAGGCTGCTTACGCAAAGAATTATCGTATTGAGGTATCAAACGACAATCAGAACTGGACAACAGCATTTACTCAGACAAACGGTAAAGGTGGAGAAGGAAATGGTGATTCCAACAGAGACAACAGACTGGAATCAATTTCATTTAACAGAGCTGTTGAAGGAAGATATGTAAGAATTTATTGCGTAGAGAGAGGAACCGGTTACGGAGATTCAATATATGAGATAAGATTGTTTGGAGAAGGCGAAGATCAGAAGGAACAGCCTACAACAGAGGCACCTACAACACAGAAGCCTACCACACAGGCTCCTACAACCCAAAAGCCTACGACTCAGGCCCCAACAACGCAAAAATCAACGACACAAGCGCCAACAACACAAAAGCCAACAACACAAAAACCAACAACAGAGGCTCCAACAACGAAGAAGCCTACAACTGAAGAGACTACAAAGAAGCCTTCAGAAAACACTACAACAAGTACGCGTCAGGAGACAACAAAGGCTGCAAATAATGAAAATTATGCAGGCTATGTAAGTAGTACAGTAAAGAGTACAAAGATTGTTAAGATGACTGCAAAGAAAAAAGCGTTAAAGGTTAAGTGGAAAAAGGTTAAGGGCATAAAAGGATACCAGATTCAGTATTCTACAAACAAGAAGTTCAAAAAGAGCAAAAAGAAATCAGTTAAAAAGGCTTCAAAAACTACACTGACAATCAAAAAGCTTAAGGCTAAAAAGAAATATTATGTTCGCATTCGTACATATGTAGTACGTAATGGTGTGAAGAAATATTCTAAGTGGAGTAAGAAGAAATATAAAAAGACTAAATAGTAGAAAGGGGTTGTGAAAAAACTCCTTAACTAACAGACCTGCATTGGCAGCCGCCAATGCAGGTCCTGTTCTTTTCTTTAGGGTTTCTTACAGTTCCTCTTTTGTAAATGATAAAACTATTTTTATAAAAAAGTGCAGTTTTTTAGATAAAAGTACACTTTTTTATAAAAACGATTTTCGACTTTAAAAACGAGAGCTTTGTTGTTATAGTGGATTTATGAGATTGGAAAAATCTAAAAAAGGAAAAATGAAAGGGAGTAAAAACATGAAACGATTTTTAGCAGCATTCCTCGTAGTTGCGTTGGTGTTTTCAGCACCTATGACTTCTACATATGCAAAGAGCAAGGCAAAGCTCAATAAAAAGAAAATCACAATAACAGTAGGAAAAACTTACAAACTAAAAGTAAAGAATAAACCGGCAGGAAAAAAGGTAAAGTGGAAAACCTCAAACAAGAAGGTTGCCACAGTATCTAAAAAAGGTACGGTAAAAGGAAAGAAAGTCGGAAAGGCAACTATTACAGCAAAGATTGGAAGCAAAAAATTAAAATGTAAGGTTACTGTAAAGGCAAAAAAAGTTGTAAAACCAGTAGTTACAACTACAAATAAAGTACCTGTAACAGTAAAGCCGTCACAGACAGTGCCGGCTGCTACAACAACTAAAAATAATGTGACAGTTGCACCAACAGCAGCGCCAACACAGGCTCCAACGGTAGCACCTACACAGGCTCCTACACAGGCTCCGACAGTAGCACCAACACAGGCTCCAACAAATGCGCCTGCTACAACAAAGCAGCCTACAGGAGCGCAGCCTACAGAGGTAGTTGGCTTGATTATTACAGAGCAGAATGGTGCAGAAGTATCATTTGCCTGGGGTCAGACAGAAGCACAGATAGCTAGTGGACAGACATATAATGTATATATTGATGGAGTATTTTACAAGTCATATACAGCTGCATCAGCTGATAAGTATACATTCGCATCAAATGGAAAGCATGTTATCAAAGTAACAGCTAACCTTGGAGGTGTTGAAACAACCGGTTCTTCAATTGAAGTTACTGTATCAGGCGCAGGTTCTGTAGATACAACATCAACAACTACTCAGAAACAGACAACAGCTAAAGATGAAGAGGCTACAACAGCACAGCCATCAGGAGGAAATAGCTTAGTGCCGGCAATTGATGGATGGGATACATATCCTGCTGATGTAGAAAAGAACGGAAATAGCATAACAGCTAACCTTCCGGCATATACAGGTGGAAATCCATGGGATTCACAGATGACACAGAATGGCTTAGTACTCACAGAAGGAAAGTCATACAAGATTACTGTTACATTGACATCAACAGTAGCAAGAAAGCTTCAGGTTGTATTGCAGAGTGATGGAGCTGATGGCGGAAACTGGTCATACATTTCACAGGATGTGTTTTCAGTAGAAGCTAACAAGGCTTACACATATACTAAGACTGTTACAGCTACTAGTGTTACAAATAACTATCTGTTAGGTATATTGATGGGATATGTTGACAATACATCATCAGAAGCAGGTAAGGTAACAGTTACAGAAGCAAAGTTTGAAGAGGTCAGTGGCGGTGCTATCACTCCTACTTCAAAGGAAGAAGAAATAACAACTAAGAAGGAAGAAAACACTACACCTAATGTAGCAACTGCAAACTGGGTTGAGATTACAGGTGAGGGACCTTCAGGAACATATTATTACAATGACAATCATACAGCAAATAGTATTGTAAATATGCAGAAGCCTGGATTTGCCAGTGAAGTAGGAGTTTACATTACAGTTAATGGTGGAATATCAAATGTTACAGTAAACGGAAATGATTCGGGATATGCAAAGGATGGTGCAGGTGTTGTTGTTTATTTATCAGCATTCACACAGGAATATAATACAGTAGTTATAAACTATGCCGGTGGAACAGCAACAGTTGTAATAAAGAAGGGTTCTTCAGGAGTAGAATCATCAAGCAACAATCAGAGCGCCGGTGGGGCTACAACAATTAAAAATGAAGAAGGCTCAGTGTATATGCCAAGAACTACAGCAGCTACAACAAAGGCTGTAGACACAAACAATCAGGAAACTCAGCCTGTAAACTTTACACAGGATTCAACACTCCAGCAACCTTTTG
>CAZWAG010000033.1:0-19159 GCA_964631845.1 uncultured Eubacterium sp. | reverse complement strand
TCTTTTGTGCATTTTGACAATAAAGCTTCAGTGGTCGACCTTTTGACACCCTAATCCTATTTTATAAGTCCATTGGTTTTATTTTTCTTGCCAAATAAATAAAAGGTGTATCTATCAAACTTGTGACAATAAATATTACATAACTGGAAATAACAATACTTATCAGAGTACTCCAACTGTATATTCCTAAAAATGCCCCAAATGTGTATAGAACGTCATTTAACAATTGAGATATCAGCGTCGACCCATTGTTTCTAACCCACAAATATCTTTTTTCGTCTTTAAAAACTCTCTTTGTAAACGACCACCATTTGTGATATGCATAAACGTCAAACTTCTGAACAATAGCATATACGATGAGACTTGCGAACATAAGTCTTGGAGTATTCGAAAATATTTCCTTCATTGCAGGCATTGCAAAATCTGAAGCAGATGGAATGTATAACAACCACCACTGCGACAAGAGTATGAATACAATAGATGTTGCAATTCCTATATAAACTGCTCTATTTGCCTCTTTTTTTCCATATATCTCACTCAAAATATCAGTAACCAGAAATGTTGATGCGAACAAAACATTTCCAAGTGTCATCTCCATTCCGAATGCATTTACAACTATCAATACTTCAATGTTAGCTGCAATAGTTGCCAACACTGTAAAACAATATAATCCCTGTTTTCCAAACAGCTTGAAAAACAGAGTCTCGCTTCCGTATATTATTAAAATTGAAAGCATTAAAAGTATCTCATTTCTATATGTAGAAATTAATATTGACATAATAACATTCTCCTTTCTTAACTTTCGGCCATTGCATCAATTTCTCTGCACGCCGGTTATATGCCTTTTTGTTTTATTCCTGATTTTGACCTACTCCAAATCCTGTGTTCTCAAGAAGTATATCCACTCTGTCATTGTCGATATATTTTGGATAAACATTCTTTTTGAATGCTTCTATCACTTTATTATTTGGCTTAATTGGCATTCCATTTTCGACCATAATATTTACGCATACTCTTTCAAAGTATTTTAGTCCGGTTTCTATATCGTAAATCATTGAACCGACAGTTTGTCCATCTATTCCCTGAAGCAAATTAATCTCGTCAAAATATCTGGCAATTAATCGTGGACTTTTTTCGTCTACCCCTTTTACAAGAACCTTTTCTCTTAAATCATAATCGAATGTTTCCAGACCTAATTTTATAATTGGTCGTACACCTATATATTCAAATTCTGCCTTGAAGGCTGCAACATCTTCTCTGTGCATCCAATGACATTCAAAATGAATAGATGTAATTTCCTTCTCTATACAAATTTCTTTTATTAAAGACATTGTGTCTTTATCCAAATCAACAAAGCTGCCTGAATTGATAACCTCCAACTGATGATATTTTCCTGTAATCTGTTCAAGTGCCTTTTTATTGATTTCATAATTCATTTTTGTATCTGTACTTGAGTCTAAATGATAATCACAAAAACGACATTTGCGCCATTTGCAGCCATCACCTACCAGCATCACTATTTCTCTTGGATTTTTTTCTGTTATTTCTGAATATCTTACCGGATTAAAACCTTCTACCACAACAATTCTCCATTCTACCTATTAAAAAAGAAGCTCCTCTAAAGGAACTTCTTTTTGACAGTATTATACTGTTATCAGCACTATACTATATTTCCCCTAGTTTTTTTTATAGACAGGATGGTTTCGAACTGTCTGTTATTATTAGCAAGTGACCAGTAAAATCAACTGGTCACTTTACTTTTATTATTCTTCAGTAATTTCTAATGTTTCCTCTGGTGAAATTTCTTCTGAGAAGAACAACTCGTCTTCCCCTACTTCTGGAAGCTCTATTTCTTTCTCCTCAAGCTTTAAATCAGTATCAAGCTTAACTGTATTGTAACGCTTCATACCTGTACCAGCTGGAATCAACTTACCGATAAGTACATTTTCCTTGATACCAACAAGTGGATCAACCTTGCCCTTGATAGCTGCATCTGTAAGAACTCTTGTTGTTTCCTGGAATGATGCTGCTGACAAGAATGAGTTTGTAGCAAGTGAAGCTTTTGTAATACCAAGCATAATCTGTGTACCAGTTGCCGGTTCCTTACCTTCTTCCACAAGCTTCTCATTCACTTCGTTGAAATCAAGTACTTCAACTGTAGAACCTGGTAAGAATTCTGAATCACCTGCTTCGTCTACTCTAATCTTCTTGAGCATCTGACGAACGATAACTTCGATATGCTTATCGTTGATTTCTACACCCTGAAGTCTGTATACTCTCTGAACTTCACGTGTCATGTAATCCTGAACTGCACGGAGTCCCTTAATCTTTAAGAGATCGTGTGGATTGATGCTACCTTCTGTAAGCTCATCACCTGCTTCAAGAACAGCTCCATCAAGGATCTTAATTCTTGAACCGTAAGGGATAAGGTAAGCCTTCTCTTCTCCAGTTTCCGGATTAGTAATGATAATTTCACGTTTCTTCTTTGTTTCTTTGATTTCAGCTCTTCCACCAAATTCTGCAATAATTGCAAGACCCTTTGGTCTTCTGGCTTCAAACAATTCCTCTACTCTAGGAAGACCCTGAGTAATATCGTCACCGGCAACACCACCGGTATGGAAAGTTCTCATAGTAAGCTGTGTACCAGGTTCACCGATTGACTGAGCTGCAATAATACCAACAGCTTCACCAACCTGTACTCTCTGTCCTGTAGCCATGTTAGCACCGTAACATTTAGCACATACACCAACGTGTGACTTACATGTGAGGATTGTTCTTATCTTAACCTTATCAACACCTGTTGCAACAATTGCTGCAGCTCTCTTAGGTGTGATCATATGGTTAGCTTTTACAATCATATTTCCATCTGCATCATACATTGTTTCTGCAGCTGTTCTACCGGTAATTCTCTCTTCGAGACTTTCGATTACTTCATTGCCATCGACTAAAGCATCAATTTCCATAAATGGAATTGCCTTGCCTTCGCAACAGTCAACATCACGGATAATTAATTCCTGTGAAACGTCTACAAGTCTTCTTGTAAGGTAACCTGAATCGGCTGTTCTAAGGGCTGTATCTGAAAGACCCTTACGAGCACCATGGGCTGAGATGAAGTATTCCAAAACATCAAGACCTTCACGGAAGTTTGACTTAATTGGAAGTTCGATAGTCTTACCTGTTGTATCAGCCATCAAACCACGCATACCGGCAAGCTGTTTAATCTGCTTGTCAGAACCACGGGCACCTGAGTCAGCCATCATGAAGATGTTGTTGTACTTATCAAGGCCTGAAAGAAGGTCGCTTGTAATCTGATCATCGGCTTTTGCCCATGTTTCAACAACCTCTTTATATCTTTCTTCGTCTGTAAGGAAACCTCTGCGGTAATGCTTTGTGATTTCATCTACAGTCTTATCTGCATCAGCCAAAATCTGCTTCTTAGATTCCGGTACTGTCATATCTGAAATTGAAACTGTCATAGCAGCTCTTGTTGAGTACTTGTAACCCATAGCCTTGATGTTATCAAGAACTTCTGCAGTCTTTGTTGCACCATGGTTGTTGATAACTTTTTCAAGAATCTGCTTTAACTGCTTCTTACCAACATGGAATTCAACTTCCATCTTGAGGTAATCTTCATCTTTTTCTCTCTTAACAAAGCCTAAATCCTGTGGAAGGATTTCATTAAATAAGCAACGTCCAAGAGTAGTTTCAATAATTCCTGTAACCTCTTTGCCTTCACCGTTAAATACAGTTCTCTTTACCTTAATCTTCTGATGAAGTGTAATATCTCCATTTTCGTAAGCCAAAATAGCCTGATTTACATCACTAAAGCTACGTCCGATAATATCAACAGGCTCACAGATTACAACTCTGTCATCAGTCTGGAATTTAATTAAATCATGAGCATCAATCTTGCCTTCGTCGATTGCTTTTGTAACATCTTCAATCTTCTTGTATGTCTTTGCTCTTGATGAAATTTTTGCTCCTCTTTCATCGTTTGTGTAATCAACTGCCTTTTCCATTGTAAGATAGTAAATTCCAAGTACCATATCCTGTGAAGGAACTGCTACAGGAGCACCATCTGATGGCTTAAGCAGGTTGTTTGGTGAAAGAAGTAAAAATCTACATTCTGCCTGAGCTTCCACTGACAATGGAAGGTGAACAGCCATCTGGTCACCGTCAAAGTCGGCGTTGAAGGCTGTACATACCAATGGATGAAGCTTAATAGCTTTACCTTCAACAAGGATTGGCTCAAATGCCTGAATACCAAGTCTATGAAGTGTAGGAGCTCTGTTAAGCATAACCGGATGTTCTTTGATTACTTCTTCAAGTACATCCCAAACCTCTGTCTGAAGTCTTTCAACCATCTTCTTAGCAGCTTTAATATTGTGAGCTGTTCCGTTTGCAACTAACTCTTTCATAACGAATGGCTTGAACAATTCGATAGCCATTTCCTTTGGAAGACCACACTGATAAATCTTAAGTTCCGGTCCTACTACGATAACTGAACGTCCTGAGTAGTCAACACGCTTACCTAATAAGTTCTGACGGAAACGTCCCTGCTTACCTTTAAGCATGTCTGAAAGTGACTTGAGCGCTCTGTTACCAGGGCCCGTTACAGCACGTCCTCTTCTACCGTTATCAATCAATGCATCAACAGCTTCCTGAAGCATTCTCTTTTCATTTCTTACGATAATTTCAGGAGCGCCCAATTCTAACAATCTCTTAAGACGATTGTTTCTGTTGATGATTCTTCTATACAAGTCATTCAAATCTGATGTGGCAAATCTACCACCATCTAACTGAACCATAGGTCTCAAATCCGGAGGGATAACCGGAATAACATCCAAAATCATCCATTCAGGCTTGTTACCTGAGCTTCTGAAAGCTTCAAATACTTCTAATCTCTTAACGATTTTAGCTTTCTTCTGTCCAGTAGCCTCGAATAACTCTTCTTTTAATTCTTCTGCTTCCTTGTCAAGGTCGATAGCCTGAAGTAATTCTTTAATTGCTTCAGCACCCATACCTACTCTGAACTTGCCTTCAAATTCATCATAAGCGTCTCTGTATTCTCTCTCTGTCAATACCTGTTTGTAATCCAATGTTGTTTCCATTGGATCAAGCACGATATATGAAGCAAAGTATAATACTTTTTCTAACACTCTAGGTGATATATCGAGAATTAATCCCATTCTTGAAGGGATTCCTTTAAAATACCAGATATGTGATACCGGAGTTGCGAGTTCAACACTACCCATACGTTCTCTACGAACGCTGGCTTTTGTAACCTCAACGCCACATCTGTCACAGACAACACCTTTATATCTGATTTTCTTGTATTTACCACAATGACATTCCCAGTCCTTGCTTGGTCCAAAAATTTTCTCACAGAACAAACCATCTTTTTCCGGCTTTAATGTTCTGTAATTAATTGTCTCAGGCTTTGTTACCTCACCTCTTGACCATTCTCTGATCTTGTCTGGTGAAGCAAGACCGATTTGGATTTTGTCAAATGATACCTGTTCACTAACGTTATTATCTGCCATAATCAATCTCCCTTCTTAACTATTCTTCCATACCAGCATCAGATAATTCATCCACTGTCTGGAGTTCTTCGCCTACAAATTCCTGTGTCTGGAAACCTGCCTGTTCAAAGTCCTGGCTTCCTTCCTTCTTCTGACTGTAATTCTTATCACTGTTAAGAATTGAGTTGAAGTTAGTATCGCCATAGTCAATGCTTTCCTTAAGCTCTACTTCTTCATTGTTTTCGTCTAGCACCTTGATATCAAGTGCCAATGACTGAAGTTCCTTGATAAGAACCTTAAATGATTCAGGAATACCAGGCTGAGGGATGTTTTCACCCTTAATAATTGCTTCGTAAGTCTTAACACGTCCTACAACGTCATCAGACTTAACTGTCAGGATTTCCTGCAATGTATATGATGCACCATAAGCTTCAAGTGCCCAAACTTCCATTTCACCGAATCTCTGTCCACCGAACTGAGCTTTACCACCGAGTGGCTGCTGAGTTACGAGTGAGTAAGGACCGGTTGAACGGGCATGAATCTTATCGTCTACCAAATGGTGAAGCTTCAAGTAATGCATGAAACCGATTGTTACAGGGCTATCGAAATAATCACCTGTTCTACCGTCTCTAAGTCTTACTTTTCCATCTCTTGCAATAGGAACACCCTTCCACTCTTCTCTGTGATCAAGGTGATTTCCTAAGTATTCCATAACCTCAGGCTTAAGTGTATCTTTGTACTTAGCCTGGAAGTCTTCCCATTCAGTATTTGCATAATCATTTGCGAGCTCTAATGTATCCATGATATCAAACTCGTCTGCACCATCGAATACCGGAGTAGCAATATTAAAACCTAACACCTTAGCCGCAAGACTCAAGTGGATTTCGAGTACCTGTCCAATATTCATACGTGAAGGTACGCCCAATGGGTTAAGCACGATATCAAGTGGACGTCCGTTTGGTAAGAATGGCATATCTTCTACTGGGAGTACTCTTGAAACTACACCCTTGTTACCGTGACGACCGGCCATCTTATCACCAACAGAAATCTTTCTCTTCTGTGCAATATATATACGAACTGATTCATTAACACCAGGTGCTAATTCATCACCGTTCTCTCTCTTAAATACCTTGGCATCAACTACAATACCTGATTCACCGTGAGGAACCTTAAGTGAAGTATCTCTAACTTCTCTTGCCTTTTCACCGAAGATAGCTCTCAAAAGTCTTTCTTCCGGTGTAAGTTCAGTTTCTCCCTTAGGAGTAACCTTACCAACAAGTATATCACCGGCTCTTACTTCAGCACCGATTCTGATAATACCTCTTTCATCAAGATCCTTAATAGCTTCGTTACCTACACCTGGAACATCGTTTGTGATTTCTTCAGGTCCGAGCTTTGTATCTCTAGCTTCTGTCTCGTATTCTTCAATATGGATTGATGTGTAAACATCATCCTGTACAAGTCTTTCACTTAAAAGTACAGCATCCTCGTAGTTGTAACCTTCCCATGTCATGAAACCGATAAGAGGATTCTTACCAAGTGCGATTTCACCATTTGATGTTGATGCACCATCAGCAATAACCTCACCTGCTTCTACATGGTCACCCTTAAATACGATTGATCTCTGGTTGTAGCAGTTTGACTGGTTACTTCTCTGGAATTTAAGAAGCTTGTAAGTCTCTTTCTCCCCATTGTCATCATACTTAATTGTAATTTCCTGTGAAGTTGATTTTTCAACTACACCTGCTCTCTTGGCAACAACACACACACCTGAGTCAACAGCTGCTTTTTCTTCCATACCTGTACCAACTACAGGAGCTTCCGTTGTCATAAGTGGAACAGCCTGACGCTGCATGTTTGATCCCATGAGGGCACGGTTAGCATCATCGTTCTGTAAGAAAGGAATCATAGATGTAGCAACTGAGAATACCATTCTAGGTGATACGTCCATCAGGTCTATTCTCTTCTTATCAAACTGTGATGTTTCTTCTCTATAACGTCCTGAAACGTTGTTGTTTATGAAATATCCATTTTCATCCAATGGCTCGTTAGCCTGTGCAACTGTGTAGTTATCTTCCTCATCAGCTGTCAAATAAACTACTTCGTCAGTTACTCTTGGATTTGCTGGATCAGACTTGTCAACAACTCTGTATGGAGCTTCTACAAAACCATATTCGTTAAGTCTTGCAAATGAAGCAAATGAGTTGATAAGACCGATGTTAGGTCCTTCAGGTGTCTCGATAGGACACATTCTACCATAATGAGTATAGTGAACATCTCGAACCTCGAATCCGGCACGGTCTCTTGAAAGACCACCAGGTCCTAACGCTGACAAACGTCTCTTATGTGTCAACTCACCAAGCGGGTTGTTCTGATCCATGAACTGTGACAGCTGTGAACTTCCGAAGAATTCCTTAACTGCAGCTGTTACAGGTTTAATATTAATCAATGTCTGTGGAGATACGCCTTCAAGATCCTGTGTTGTCATTCTTTCACGAACAACTCTTTCCATTCTTGAAAGACCAATTCTGTACTGGTTCTGAAGTAATTCACCAACTGCACGGATGCGTCTGTTTCCTAAGTGGTCAATATCATCTGTTGAACCAATACCATATTCAATATTCATACAATAGTTAATTGATGCAAAAATATCTTCCTTTGTAATGTGCTTTGGAATAAGCTCGTGTACACTTCTCTTAATAGCATCCTTTAACTCTTCTTCCGAATAGTTTGCATCTAAGATTTCTTTGAGCGCAGGATAATAAACATCCTCATTAATTCCCAATTCTTCACAATCAAAGTCAACATATGCTGAGATATCAACTGCCATATTTGAAAGAACCTTTTCATTCTTTGTGTCAGTCTGAATCATTACATATGGGATAGCAGCGTTCTGAATCTTTGTAGCAAGTTCCATTGATACAGTTGTACCAGCTTCAGCTAAAACTTCCCCTGTAGTCATATCAACTACATCTTCTGCTAAAATATGTCCTTTGATTCTGTTCTTGTATGCAAGCTTCTTATTGTATTTGTAACGACCAACTCTTGCCAAATCATATCTTCTAGCATCAAAGAACATGCTTGCGATAATTGATTCAGCACTGTCTACGCTGAGAGGTTCACCCGGACGAATCTTTTTGTAGAGTTCCAATAAACCTTCTTCGTAGTTTGTACTTGGATCTTTTTCAAAGGTTGCTGTGAGCTTTTCTTCTTCACCGAACAACTCAGTGATTTCAGCATTTGTACCAACACCTAAAGCTCTGATAAGAACTGTTACAGGTACCTTTCTAGTTCTGTCAACACGAACATAGAATACATCATTTGAATCTGTCTCATATTCTAACCATGCACCACGGTTAGGAATAACCTGTGATGTATATAATTCCTTACCTACCTTATCATGTGCAATAACATAGTAAATACCCGGTGAACGAACTAACTGACTTACGATAACACGCTCAGCACCATTGATAACAAATGTACCGGTAGCTGTCATAAGCGGTAGGTCACCCATGAAAATTTCATGCTCAGCAAATTCACCTGTCTCCTTGTTATGAAGTCTGACCTTTACCTTGAGAGGTGCTGCATATGTAGCATCTCTATCCTTACACTCTTCAATAGTGTACTTCTTGTCTTCTTCGCATAATCTGAAGTCAACAAACTCAAGGCTTAAATTCTTGCCATAGTCTTCGATAGGAGATATATCATCCAACACTTCCTTAAGACCTGTAGAAAGGAACCAATCGTATGAATTTCTCTGAACTTCAATAAGATTAGGCATTTCAAGTACTTCTTTTTGTCTTGAATAACTCATTCTAATGCCTTTTCCTGCTTTAACAGGGCGAATTCTGTTTTTCTCCATTGACATTTCACTCCTTGTCTTTATTTTATAAGTTAATCGCTGCGTTTTACTTAATCTTCTTAAGTTTTTGGCGTTTTTCCACATCATCCAACCTTCAAAAGGGCGCAATACGCCCAGTAACGCAGCATAGCAAACTTTATCCTACCATTTTTTCAAGTTTCTGTCAACAACTATTTACATTCTTTTAAAAAGTCAATTGCAAAAAGAGGCGTAAATGTGCGAACACATCTACGCCTCTTTTGTTCTATAAAGTATATTCGAACTTTAATTACTTAAGAGTAACTACAGCTCCAACTTCTTCTAACTGCTTTTTAAGAGCTTCAGCTTCTTCCTTAGAAACGCCTTCCTTAATTACCTTAGGAGCGCCATCTACAGCTTCCTTAGCTTCCTTAAGTCCTAAACCTGTTGCATCCTTAACAGCCTTGATAACCTTAACCTTCTGATCACCGATTTCTGTTAATTCTACATCAAATTCTGTCTTTTCTTCAGCTGCGTCAGCACCTGCTGCTCCACCTGCTGCTACTACAACGCCTGCTGCTGCAGATACGCCAAATTCTTCTTCACATGCCTTTACAAGGTCATTTAATTCTAATACTGATAATCCTTTGATTACTTCAATGATTTCTGCTGTTGTCATTGTTAAATCCTCCATTTTAATTTTATTTTTTCAATTTTGACTTTTGTCATTTCGTTTAAATCAAGCTATGCCTGACTTATGCTGCTTCCTCGTTCTTTTCAGCAATCTGCTTAATAACACGAGCGAAGTTTGTAATTGGTGACTGCATAGAACCAAGTAATTTTGAGAGAAGTTCTTCTCTTGATGGAATAGATGCAATCTGTCCAATTCCTGCTGCATCATAGTAAACACCTTCAACTACGCCGCCCTTGATTTCTAAAGCATCATTTTTCTTAGCGAACTTTGCTAATACTCTAGCTGCTGCTGTAGCATCATCTTTACATACTGCGATAGCTGTTGGTCCTTCAAGATGCTGAGCTAAATCTGCAAATTCTGTATCTTTGATTGCAAAATTAATCATTGTGTTCTTGTATACCTTGTACACGATACCAGCTTCTCTTAATTCTCTACGAAGTTCTGTATCCTGTGCAACAGTAAGACCACGGTAATCTACAACTACTGCTGTAGCAGCACCGTTGAGTAATTCTGAAATCTCTTCTACAATAGGTTTCTTTAACTCTACTTTTGCCATGAATGTATGCCTCCTTATTTTATTTTGCGTTTTACGCAATAGGTCTGCAACCTCATGCTCCGAAGTTCTTATAAAAAGAAACCTCTCTGCCTAAACAGAGAGGTAAAGTTCTAACATAAAACTGTTTAACTTAATTCCTCGGTAGGCACATACGTTTACGCCCTAGGGCACCTACTGTCTTCGGCAATTGGTATTAAACCACTTGTGCATATTAGCACAATAATATTTTATTGTCAACTGATTCGTTATAAACAAATCAACAACAAACTATGCATTAGCAGTTAACTTTGTTGTGTTAACCTTTACGCCAGGTCCCATTGTTGATGTGAGAGTAACTGTCTTAAGGTATGTTCCTTTAACTGCTGATGGCTTAGCCTTGTTAATAGCTTCCATAAGAGCGTTGAAGTTTTCAAGCAACTGCTCTTCTGTAAATGAAGCCTTTCCTACAGGGACGTGAACAATGTTTGCCTTGTCAAGTCTGTATTCAATCTTACCAGCCTTGATTTCGTCAATAGCCTTTGTTACATCCATAGTAACTGTTCCTGCTTTTGGGTTTGGCATTAAGCCCTTTGGTCCGAGTACACGACCAAGTCTACCAACAACACCCATCATATCCGGTGTAGCTACAACTACGTCGAAGTCTAACCAACCATCATTCTGGATCTTTGGAATTAATTCTTCACCGCCTACAAAATCAGCGCCTGCTGCCTGAGCTTCATCAGCCTTAGCACCCTTTGCGAATACTAATACTCTAACTGACTTACCAGTACCGTTTGGTAATACTACAGCACCACGGATCTGCTGATCAGCGTGACGTCCATCACAACCTGTTCTGATGTGACATTCTATTGTTTCATCAAATTTTGCAACTGCGTTTTTCTTTACTAAAGAAATAGCTTCTTCTGTGTCATACTGTACAGCTCTGTCAATTGACTTTGCTGCATCAATATATTTCTTTCCTCTCTTCATTTAAACCTCCTAGTGGTACTAACGGATATACCTCCCACTTTTTTTCAATTCATTTTAATTAGTCTTCAACTTTAATTCCCATGCTTCTTGCAGTACCTGCAATCATGCTCATAGCTGATTCAATGTTTGCAGCATTTAAGTCTTTCATCTTAGTTTCTGCAATCTGCTGTAAATCTGCTTTAGAAATTGTAGCAACTGTTTCCTTTAAAGAATTGCCGGCACCCTTCTGGATTTTGCAAGCCTTCTTTAATAATACTGCTGCTGGTGGAGTTTTTGTAACAAAACTAAAACTCTTGTCCTGATAAACAGTGATAACAACCGGAATAATCATTCCTGGCTGATCAGCTGTTCTTGCGTTAAAGTCCTTTGTGAACTGAACGATGTTTAATCCGTGCTGTCCAAGAGCAGGACCAACTGGTGGAGCTGGTGTTGCTTTGCCAGCTTCGATCTGCAATTTAATGTAACCTTCTACTTTTTTTGCCATCTTTCGGCACCTCCTAAAAATTGTGGTATTATCGGGAACCCCTCCCACTGCCATGAGATACACCTCATAACATTCTTCTATGACATCAAAGATGTCCTTAAAACCTATTAGGTCTTAATTCATTGTTTATAATTCTAAATACGTTAGAATTAATTCATTTTTTTAACCTCTGCAAAGCTTAACTCTACAGGGGTTTCTCTTCCAAACATGTCAACATTGATTGTAACTGTCTGTCTGCCTTCATCAATACGTTTAACTGCACCTGCTGTGCCTGCCCAAACGCCACCGATTGCAGCAACCATGTCACCAATTTCAAAATCGACTTTAATCTTATCCTTCTTTATTCCAAGGTTAAGCATTTCTGCATCAGTAAGTGGAACCGGCTTTGATCCTGGTCCAACAAATCCTGTGACACCTCTTGTGTTTCTTACCACATACCATGTGTCATCATTCATTACCATATTAATAAGAACATAGCCAGGGAAAAGCTTCTTCTCAGATACTTTTCTCACACCATTTTTAAGCTCTACAACTTCCTGTGTAGGAACTGATACTTCTAATATTTGATCCTGCAATTTTCTATTTTCAATTGTCTGTTCAATATTAGTCTTTACTTTATTTTCATAACCTGAATAAGTATGAACAACGTACCAATTTGCTTCTGACATATAATCACCTCATATAATATTTCTTATTAACCAATAATCTTGTCTAATCCAAACTGAACAATATTATCTATAACGCTAATAAGAACACCTACGATTATCGTGATAATAATAACTACTACAGTCTGCTTAACAATAGTAGCCTTATTTGGCCAAATGATTTTTGAAAATTCAGCCTTTAATCCTGCCCACCAAGTTTTGATACGGCTATCTTTATTATTTGCCATGATAAACCTCCATCAAATACTATTATTTTGTTTCTTTGTGTAATGTATGTTTCTGACAGAATTTACAATACTTCTTTGTCTCAACTCTATCTGGATGTGTCTTCTTATCCTTAGTTGTATTGTAGTTGCGCTGTTTGCATTCTGTACATTCTAATGTAATTCTTGTTCTCATGAGTTTCACCTCCGCTTTATTCCTCGTCGACCAGAAAAATTTTTGCAAAAAAAAAAAGACCTAGTCGCTTGCCTTATAAATATAACATAGGGGTTTTCAAACGTCAACGCCTTTTTTCTAAATATTTTTATCTTTTTTCTAAATATTTTTATTTTTATCAGTTTATTGATATATGTTTGTTAAATTTTCAGTTTTTGTCGCTATGCAAATGCTATATATGTTTCGCACTCCGGCTTTCTTCATTATATTTGCACAGCTATCAATTGTGCTTCCCGTTGTATATATATCATCTGCTATCAATATATTTGTGTATATCCCAATTTTGTTTCTGTTTATTGCAAAGGCATCGCGAAGATTTTCCCTTCTCATATAGTTAGTCAATTCCTTCTGTGGAACTGTAGGCTTTATTCTTATAATATATGTACCGTCATATTTTATACCCAGTTCTTTTGACAACTCCTTGGCAAATTCCTCCGCCTGATTGTAGCCTCTCTGCGTTTTCTTTTCCTCATATACCGGCACAGCAACAATCGCATCTATATTCCACCGTTTAATTTTTCTTCTATAATATAACGCTGCCGTTTTAGCATAAACCTGCGCATACACTCTGGCATTATTATATTTAAACCTATATATGCTTTTCGCAAGCTTGTCACCGTACTCAAACACAGATATATTTTCACGAAAATCATGGTCGATGCTTTTGCAGTCAGTGCACAACACCTTATCATCTAAAAGTGGTCTGCCACATTTAATACATTTTGGTTCATCAACAATCCTAATGTCAGCCCTGCATTTGCTACAAAATGCCATTTCATTCGATACAGAATTGCACAGAGGACATACATTTGGATAAAACGCTTTTATTATGTTATTAATCATACTCTCCCCATAAACTGCCCCATATTAAATAGAGCGATAAATTGATATTACTCGAATACTTTGTTCACACCACTATTCTTGCATTTCATCATAATAATTTACAAGCTGCCAGCAAAGTCCCGAGTAACGTTTGTGCTGATCCTCATTCTTTATCATCGCGTCAAACGTATCCTCTCTTCCCACAATGCACACACATTTTTTTGCTCTTGTCACTCCGGTATATAAAAGATTGCGCGTCATAAGCATTGATGTTCCCGATACAAGCGGCAGTACAACCGCAGGATACTCGCTTCCCTGAGACTTGTGAATTGTTATTGCGTATGCAAGCTCTAATTCCTCTGCCTGCTTTGAATCATATATAACATATCTGTCATCATCAAACTTTACTTCTATATAATTAGACGAATTGTTTATTGTAGTGATAATTCCCATATCGCCATTGAAAATACCAGAGCCGGAATCCACAACTATTCCTCTGGTGGTTCTCTGTTCCCATTCAAGCTGATAGTTGTTTTTTATCTGCATAACCTTGTCACCTTCTCTGAAGACAATTCCTGCAATTTCTCTTTCCCTCTTGCTTTCATCCTTTGGATTAATGAACTGCTGAAGATTCTGGTTTAGCGAATTAACCCCCAATATTCCATTTCGCATAGGTGTCAAAACCTGAATATCTTTTTCGTCTGCGTTAACGTATTGCGGCAACTTATATTTTATCAAACCGATAGTTGCATTTAGAGCCAGCTGTGCATTGTCTCTTCCTATATATAAAAAGTCTTTTGTGCTATTATCCAAAAGTACTTTTTCTCCGGCATTAATTTTGTGAGCGTTTGTTACTATTCCACTCTCACCTGCCTGACGAAATACCTTGGTAAGCTGTGTCACACTAAACATATTTGAATCTATTATATCTTTGAGCACATTTCCCGGTCCAACACTTGCCAGCTGATTTACATCCCCAACTAACACTAGCTTTGTCCCAATCAAGATTGCTTTCAACAGAGCGTGGATTAAAAATGTGTCCACCATAGACATCTCATCAACGATAATAACGTCTGTATCGAGAGGATTCTGCTCGTTTCTTCCGAACTTTGCATCCAAATCTGCATCATCTGTACCACCGGTTATTTCCAAAAGACGATGAATAGTTTTCGCATCATGACCGGTAGCTTCGGTCATTCTCTTTGCAGCTCTTCCTGTAGGTGCCGCGAGACTAACCTCCATTCCATCACTTTCAAACATCTGTATAATGGCATTGATTGTTGTAGTCTTTCCTGTACCAGGTCCACCTGTGATAATTGACACTCCATTATTCTGCGTGGCAATGACAGCCGCCCTCTGCAATTCATCAAGCTTTATGTCGGTCATATTTTCGATAGTATCTAGTTTGATACCTGTCACATAGTCATCCTCTTTTGTCTCAATATTTAAATCAAGTAACATTCTTGCTATGTTTAATTCTGAATAATAAAATACTGATAGGAATACTGCTTCAACATCATCTATCATTTTTACAATCAAACGTTTTTCAAGAACGAGTTCTGTAAAGCAATTGTCCAGTATCTCCATATTATATGTACCATCTGCATTCATATACTGATCTCGAAGTCCAAGAAGGTTTATTGTATACTCGACGAGACGTGCTTTTGGCAGATATGTATGCCCGGACATTGATGCTTCTGAGAGAGCATAGCACATTCCACTCTTTATTCTTATTGATGCATTGACCTCCACGCCTGCCTTTCTTGCTATTTCGTCTGCAGTTTTAAATCCGACACCGGAAATATCGTCAGCGAGTCTATATGGATTTGTCTGAATTATGTCATAAACCTTAATTCCATACACATTAAATATTTTTGTGCTGAGTGTTGGCGATATTCCGTATCCCTGAAGAAATATCATAACATCGCGCATATCTCTTTTTTCTTCTACCTGACGATATATATCCATGGCCTTTCGGTCTGTTATTCCTCGTATATTTGAAAGCATCTCCGGTTCTTCTTCTATAATACGAAATGTATCCTCTCCAAACTTGTCCACAATTCTGTCAGCCAGAACAACACCTATTCCTTTGATTGCTCCCGAACCTAAATACTTCCTTATAGACAATTCATCTGTCGCAGGCACTATCTCATAGTTTTTAACCTTAATTTGACTTCCGTACACTTCGTGAAAGACTTCTTCACCCTCGATTTCAACATATTCACCTTCGCCTATATATCCAAATGTACCTGTGCATGTTATATTCTTTTTTCCGCTAGATAATGTCAGGACCGTAAATCCATTATCCTCATTTCTATATGTAATGTTTTCCACATAACCACTTATAGTCTTCATATGATACCCTTTATCCTTTTAAAAAGAATTACTTATAATACAAGAAAGAATCTCGCTTGCGGGATTCTCGCGCCGAGCGCGGTCGCTTTTGCGACATGATTCCTTACGCGCGAGTGCGCATCCTTAGCTGAGCGTTTTTATATGCTAGGAAATTCGAAGGAATTTCCTAGCATATGAAATAAAGCTGCCCCTATATGTGGACAGCTTGTTTTATTAGTTAATTTTTTCGTTTGCCACTTCATCCAGATAATCAAGATACTGACCTGTACCTATCGCAACTGCCGTCATTGGATCCTCTGCCGTCATTGTATTGATACCTGTCTTTGCCTCAATAAGCTCATCAAGTCCGTGAAGTAAGCATCCGCCACCTGTCAGCACAATACCTCTGACAGCAATATCAGCTGCAAGCTCCGGCGGTGTCTGCTCCAACACTCTGTGAACTGCTTCAACAATGCTTGTTGTGACATCTCTAAGCGCTTCCTCCGTTTCCTCTGAAGTAACTTCTACAGTCTTTGGAAGTCCTGATACGAGGTTACGTCCTCTAACTTCCATCTTTTGGTTTTCTGATTTGTTATAGCATGTTCCTATGCCAATTTTGATTTCTTCAGCTGTTCTGTCACCAATTAAAAGATTGTGCTTCTTTCTCATATAGCGAACTATAGCCTCGTCAAAATCATCGCCGGCAACCTTAACCGAAGTGCTGACTACTGTGCCTCCAAGAGATATAACCGCGATATCTGTAGTACCACCACCAATATCAACTATCATATTTCCACAAGGCTTTTTTATTTCAATGCCGGCACCAATAGCTGCAGCCAAAGGTTCCTCTACCGTAAAAACCTCTCTGGCTCCTGCCTGGAATGCTGCATCCTGTACTGCCTTTGTTTCTACCTCTGTAGCTCCACTTGGAATACAAATGCAAATTCTTGGTTTTCTATATGAACGCTTTCCAACTGCCTTTTGGATAAAATAGCGAATCATCTGTTCTGTAATTGAGTAATCTGAAATAACCCCCTGCTTAAGAGGTCTTACTGCCACTATATTGCCAGGTGTTCTTCCAATCATAAGTCTGGCTTCCTCACCCACTGCTTTTATTTTGTCAGTGTCACGGTCAACAGCCACAACTGATGGTTCCTTGAGCACAACTCCCTTTCCTTTTATGAATACCAAAATGCTGGCTGTTCCCAAATCTATTCCAATATCTGTATTAAACATTATAAGCTCCTTATATTTCCATCAATGAAACACATTGATTTTCATCCCAAATTCATCTAACAAAATTTACTTTTGACACAATACATTATACCCAAATAATGCACAAATTAAAAGTAAATATTTATTTTCTAGTTTTTTTCGACTATTTTAGACTTTTTAACAATTTGTTCACACTTTGTTCACATTTATACTATACACTTTAATTGTATCACAGAAATGTGATGCACATAGTTTGTATACGTCATACCCTATAATGACGTATTTTAAGTTTTTCATACTCAACCTAGAGGGCGAAATTCCCTCTAGGTCCCCCGATTATTCAGCCTTGCTTTTTAGCAAGGCTTTTTTATATAATAGGAAATTCCTTCAAATTTCCTATTATATAAAACGCTCCGCTAAGGATGCGCACTCGCGCGCAAGGAATTATGTCGCGAATGCGACCGCGCTCGGCGCGAGAATCTCGCTAGCGAGATTCTTTCTTATTTTGATATCTTCTATATTTCTCCTGCGTTGCCATACCACCGCGAATATGTCGTTCCTTTTTATTGGTCTCCAACACTTCTCTTGCCATTGATGCCATTGACGGGTTTATTTGTGCCAGGCGTTCTGCTACATCCTTATGTACTGTGCTCTTACTTACGCCAAACTGCTTGGCACACTTTCTCACCGTTGCATTGTTTTTAATTATGTATTCAGCGCTTTCCAGCACTCTCTCTTCAATATATGCTTTCAAAAAAACCTCTGCATAAAACATACTTTGTACATTTTATGCAAAGGCTATATTAGTTATTCTGTATTCGTCCTTTTCTATATTTTCTTTCCTCTTAGTTCCTTCGTCTCCATTACTTTTTTTGCCTTAGCAGCTTTTAAAATATCAGCAATATTATTACCATTAAGCACACCTGGATAATCTTCTTGAAATTCAACTAATGCATCCTTATTTTCCCGTTCAAGCTCTCTGCACTGCTTGTAGAAAGCATGCAAATCTTCTTTCTTATAAACGGCCTCGATAAAAACTCTGGAACCTTCTGGTATTCGGCTATAAGAATCGTATAAATCTATTATAGCCTTTTGTATTTTTTCAAATGACAATGATTCATTCCGTTCTTCCTGCTCAATCAGCACACCAACAATATCAGATAAATCATTTTTATATTGACGTCCTGCCATGAGTTTCATTGCTACTAGATATTCAGCTGATACTGTTCTAATCTGTAAAATATTTGCAAAAGTCTTATAATACTTTGAATATTCCGCCAATCTTGGCGTATAGGAATTTGTATTCACAAAATCTGTGTTTAACCATCCAACTGGAAGTCCAAGTCTATCACCTACCGTGTTGATTGCATCCTTCATTGATCCAGAGGACTTTATGATAGCATCCATGTCATATGTCATTTCTCTAAAGCCATAATTAATAAGAATTGACGCTCCACCAATCAGGATAATCTCAGCCGGCATTCTCGTACCATTCTTTTTACGAAACTCTTTTGCCAGTTCCTTTAGATATCTATCCAGGTTTTCTTTTGTAAAAGGTTTATCATAAGACATTTCTCACCTCACATTCTACGATATTAAATCGTATAAATTCAGGTATTGCATTCGCAAGTGCTTTTTCT
>CAZWAG010000032.1:0-19973 GCA_964631845.1 uncultured Eubacterium sp. | reverse complement strand
GTCAGTAGAAGAAGTGAAAGAAGATGTGCCAGGAAGAAACAGCAGTGCACATAGTTGGTACAATAAATATCCTAGCCGAAAAGCAGCGTTGAATGCAATATTGTTTACTGACTTTTTGTTGGATATTGAACCGTTAGAGCAGAAAGAATATCATACTTGATATTTTTGATACATTTATTAGAAATTAGAATTGTTCGAAATAGTGGGACGTTATGAAAGAGAAAATATACTTTTGTTATGATATGAATTGGAATACTTTGGTGATGATTAGAACATGAAGTGTGAGTAAGAGGATTTATATCATATACTATTATTAACAGAAATCAACACATTTCTACATAATTAGAGTTAAGTTGTATTTTATTTCTAATTGATAAATATTACATTATAAAAAATGCTCAGAAAAGCAAAGATGTAAATACAGTAGTTGATGTGCTACGGCTTTGAATGAAAAATTTTTGAATTTGAGGAATTTTTATTGACCAGTAGCATATACTATGTTATATTCTAATTACAAGAATAACTCATAGAACGTGAGTATAAAGAAAGTTCAATAGAAGATTTGGTCGTAGGACGCGACTAAGTAAAATAAAAGAAAAGTCCACTGAGAAGGCAACTCCTGGCAACAGGGGTTGTTTTACGTTAAGGAGAAAAAGCATGGCTAAAAAGAAACGTTTTATTTTTTTGTCGAGTGATTTTTATAATGATTATCCGTCAGTAAAATATCCGGAGATGGAGCAGAAAACAAATAGACCGTATATTCAAGTTTATGTTGAAATTGATGGAGTGCAGTATGCGATTCCGCTTAGGTCGGATATTAATCATCCGCATGTACTTTGGACAGATAAAGAAAATCATTGTGGGATTGATTTTTCTAAAGCGGTTGTGATTAATGAAGAACGTTATATAGATGCGACTAAAAATCCACATTTAAGACAAAATGAATTTGATGCACTTCGAGGAAAAGATTATAGAATTAAAACGAAAATGCAAAAATACATAGAGAAATATAAAAAAGCAAGACAGGATCTTTCAAAACCGATAAATCAGAAATTGGTCAAGTATTCTACATTACAATATTTTGAAAAAGAAATTGGAATATTGGATAAATAGAGTATATATCAAGTTGATATAAAGAGAATGTGATGATATATAATTTAACAAAATATTTATTGATTTACAAATAGTGCTTCACATTCTATAATATACCTAGGTGAACAATCAAACGAATCACACTGATACACATTTGATACACTTTCGCCGAAGAAAAAAGATGAATACAGAATACTTTGTATAATAAGTGGATTAAAGAATACAAAACAGAAACTAAAATGTTACTATTTCTTTCCGATAGGACCGTGAAGGTGGTAGAACAGTAGGTTCAGGTAAGGTTGCTACAATTATTGAATAATCAATAATAGGCTGTAAAGCCCATAAATAAAGGGACTTAGGATTTTTCCTAGGTCCTATTTTTTGTTCGTGACATTAATTTGACATTATTATGTTTAGCTCACCATACAGCATTGCCTTTGTATAAGGAAATACCCTGTCAGATTTGCTGTAAGAGTATATTTTACTCAAATAAGTTTTTAGATCTTCTGCTAGCAATTGAGGAATAGAGATTTCTCTGGTACTTTTTTGGTGTCTTTGGTGGGGTAATAATAACATTGCCACCCTTAAATGTTGCAGTTTTGTTTATTGATATAATATTCGAATCTAAATCCAAATCAGCATATGTTAAAGCTAACAATTCACCGGTTCTCATTCCTGTATAAAAAAATACTTGAAACATTGTGTACTTGGAAGTATCATCAACAGTTTTTATAAATTTGAATTATTCTTCTTTGATCCAGAAAGTGCTTGTGACCATCATATGTGGCTTGTTTTAATCGCGTTTTTATATCTGACAAGTAAAGTTTTGCAAGTGAATTAAAAGATATATACCCGATTTGTGGTTCAAAAAGTGTATATATTGAACATCCTAGAGTTGTTAAATAAATTATATTAAAAAATTTAGACTTAGATAAATAGAAATGGTTAAATTATGATTATAATAATCTTCAAGAACTTGCAGATGAGTTTGTTAAGGAAATGTTTGGTGGCATATATCCGGATATTAATGAAATATCATGGACAGATAAACCATACAAAGGTTTCTATGGGAGATTTTGGCATGAAACACACAATATTGAAATTAATTGTGTGTTGAATTCAAAGAATGTAAAGCCAGAAGTAATTAAGTTTCTAATTTATCAAGAGATTCTGCATAGAGAAAATAGATATCATAATAAAGCATTTTATGAGGAAGAACATAAATATCCGAATTGGGAAGAATACGATAATTTTCTTAATGAGAAGATGTATAAGTTTGATATTAAGGAATGGTAATATAAGGAGTGTGAAACTTTAAATAAGAGAAATAATTAATTATTATTACATTTTTATTTTTGAAAAGTACTTGCGCTTTTAGAATAGAAATGCTAGTATAATCATACAATTATAAAGTAACAATTGTTACGTTTGGGGCTGGTCGAAAGACCCAGGTCCAACCTATTCGGCGGGGAGACTCCCCGCCATTTATTTTATACAGATTAGGAGTAGAGAATGAAAGAACTTAGCATATTCGTAGATGAGTCCGGCGATTTCGGATTAAATGATATACATTCGCCATATTATATTGTTACGATGGTTTTTCATGACCAGGATGTGGATTTGTCTGATATGATAAGCAAGTTGGATAAAGCGTTGGAAAATATGGATTACAAAGAATATGCAGTACATACTGAACCACTAATTAGAAGAGAATATCCGTATCAGTATTTTACTCCTAATGAACGACGTGCAATTTTTACGAAATTATTTTATTTTGCTATTAAGAGTGACATTACATATAAGGCTTTTATATTTCATAAAAATGACTACGACAATATATTTAAAATGGAAGCTAGAATGGCAAGGGATATTTCACGGTTTATTCGTGATAATTTGGAGTATTTTCAAGGCTTCGAAAATGTTATATTGTATTATGATAATGGACAACATGAGCTTAATAGAATATTAAATACAGTGCTAGCGACAGAATTAGCAAGTTATGATGTTAGAAAAGTTATACCTAGTGATTATAGATTATTCCAAGTGGCAGATTTGATATGTACATTAGAGTTATTGAAAATCAAAGTTGCAGAAGGAAAGAGTTTAACAAGGTCTGAGGAATTGATTTTTCATAAAAAAAGGGACTTGAAGAAGGACTTTTTTTAAGGAATTGCAAAAAAGGAATTTCTAGATAGGTAAATAGTAAGAAAAAATATATGAATTTTATATACTATCTTAGTGGCGCCAAAATGGCGTCAATAATTGGAACAAATATAAATAACCGGTACCAAAAAGATGAAAATACCTTATAAAATATACCAAAAAGTAGCTGATTCATAGCCTTTTACGTGCCAGTGTTGCCATGAAGGTGGTAGAACAGTAGGTTCAGGTAAGGTTGCTACAATTATTGAACATCCTAGGATTATCAAATAAATAATATTAAATAATTTTGACTTAGAAAAATAGAAATGGTTAAATTATGATTATAATGATTTTTATACATATTGTATTGTAACAATATAAGTGTGACGAAAGGATAAACATATGAAAGCATATCAATTAAAAATCGTTTAAAAAAATTCAAAACCACCCATTTGGAGAAGGTGTATCATACCATCAGGAATCACATTTTCGCAACTTTCTTTATTATTGAATGAGATTATGGGCTGGTGTGGAGGTCATCTGTCAGAATATGAGTTCTATCATAGAAAACTGTTGATTATGGAAGATGACGGATTTGGTTATTTGGAAGCTCCATGGGATTATGATTTATTAGATTCAGCAAACACATTTATTGATGAATTTATGGAGAGTGAAGATTGGTTTACATATACTTATGACTTGGGAGATGACTGGGAACATCGTGTTACTATAGAAAAAGTGATTGAAGATTATGAAGAAAATTTTGCTAAGGTTCTGAAACATAAAGGCAACTGTCCACCGGAAGATATCGGGGGAATTGATATGTATTATGCACTGTTGGATGGAACCTTTGAAGAGATTACAGGTTTTCCGGCAGACGGAGTATTTGAAGAGGAATATGATATTGATGATGTAAATGATTGCCTGAGAGAAATGTATTTTGTTCATTGGAATGAGTCAGGGGATAAGAGACTTGCACATAATATTTTTGATGATGACATCGTTAATAAAAAAGGATTAATAGGTTGTAATAATCCTGTAAATGATTATGAGCTATTGGACTTTTATGGTGGGGATTTTAATGAAGGTGATGAAAGAGAAGACCTCAGTGGGTATGGACAGGCGGACATCGCATTAAAAGAGATGGCAAAATTAATGCAAGGTATTTCAAAAATATATAAAACAGATGACGCCAAAATTCAAGAAAGTGTAGACGATCTGTTCACATCAATGTTAAATCCCAAGAGACCACTTTCAACTTGTCTGACAAGCTTTACAAAAGAAGATTTAATAGATATCGGTATGCAACATGGTTTAGATATAAAAAAATCATGGAAGAAGGATAAAATACTCAAGGAAGTATGTGATGCAATACTCAATCGGGAAACTTTTCAAAGAAATATCAGCCGATTGAATGAAAAAGAAATCGAAGCTTTTGAAAAAGCGATGAATAGCATAGAGTTTTATCATATAAATCCTGAGGAATACATATTTTTTAATGCTTTATATACTTGGGGATATGCTTTGGTTACCATGGAGAATGAGGTTATTGTGCCATCGGATATTGAAGAATTATATGAAGAGATTAACAATAACGAATTTAAAGAAAATAGAAAATATATCAATTGGATTAATCAATGTATTGTTTATTTGCAAGCTTACTATGGATGTGCACCAATATCAATTTTGCAAAAATTGGTCAACGTAAAGAAAACGATTAGGATAAATGAAGAACAATTAATATTATTCTTGAATGAATTTAATGATCAGGTCACTTTGACTGGGGAATATGTAGTTGCAAATGAATTAATAAAGGTGGGGAATTATGAAAATTTTATGCGGTGGCAAGGAAATGATAAGGATTATTATATTCCACCGGAAGATGAAATTGTGTATTTTTATGAGCATAAGTTCTATAAACCAAGTAAATATGACTCCGAAATGATAAGATTTATGGAAAAAATATGTGATAATCATTATGAAGCAGCAATGGCAGAGCGTATTATCCAAATAATGATATATAATGAGGAAAGTTTACAGGATGTTATTGATGAATTAGAGAATGCAGATATACTTTTCAGAAATGAAAAAGATATTAATGAGTTTATTAATTTGTTTAATGATTTATGGAATAACACCCGATTGCTTGCAAATAAAGGGCATACACCATTGGAAATTGCAAGGTCTTTTCCTATTAGAACAGATAAGAAGCCAACAATTATTCCAGTTCGTAGTGAAGCAGCAAAGTTATTGGCAGAGAGCAAAGAAGAGTTGGAACAGAAGGGTTTCCATATAGATTTGGAATCTTCGGCACAGAATATGAATGTGTTTGATGTTTCAAATAATGGTGAAATAAGTTACGTAAGAGAAAAGAAAGTGTATCCGAATGACCCATGCCCATGTGGCTCAGGCAAGAAATTTAAGAAATGCTGTGGGAAGAATATATAAAGACAAATATAAGCGTATATAGGAATCTATTTGGAGTGAACATCATAGGAGATTATCCAAGAAAGGGATTACATTTACGCATACTAATCCATAAAACGTGTAAAAACAGTATGTTATGGAGGAGTCATGTCAGAGCTTTTATGTTCTAATGTAAAACTGATAACAGTTTATAATAATAGTGCAAAGATATATTAGTGTGAAAATGCGTAGAAAAGAACTAAATAAAAGGATGTATTTCAAACAAGGAAAATAACGTGTTTTGAAATACATTCTTTTATTTAGTATCTTGTACATGTTGGCGTACATAAAAAGTGAAAGTGACCTTTTGATACCCTATTAAAGAAGATGATTTTTAATTTCCTCCCGGTCCATCCTGTCTTGGTCTTGAACTTTCCGGCAAAGGTTCAACATTTTTGTATTTATCCTTTACGTTGTTTTTATCTTCCTGATTTTTATCCTTTCCCAAATCAATATCAGGAATATTGTCATCATCATAAACATTGCTAAATTTTTTGTCAGACATAAATATACCTTCCTTTCTGAGGATAGTATATGTAATTAATCATTCTATATACTATTTTTTGAAGGTTATATCTCACATTCCAAAACTACCACTTCGCAGCTCTTAAGCTCAAGCAACTGTTCAGGTTTTTCAAAATCATTTTTATTTGACAGTACAACTTGTTTAACTGGATAATCAAGTTGCAATTGAACAGCATTTTCTCCAAAATTGGCAGCAACCAGAATCCTTTGCTTTTCATTTTCTCTATAATAAGCCATAATCGTTTCAGTATCAGTGTATGCCGGAACAAACTTTCCATAAGTAAACACATCTTTATACTCCTGTGATTTTCGCAATGATATCAGCTGGCGATAATAGTTTAAAACTGAATCTTTATCTTTCTCCTGAGATTCTGCATTGATTTCGTGGTAGTTTGAGTTTGCTTTGAGCCAAGGAATACCTGTGGTAAAACCTGCAT
Organism: uncultured Eubacterium sp.; assembly: GCA_964631845.1. GTDB lineage: Bacteria > Bacillota > Clostridia > Lachnospirales > Lachnospiraceae > Eubacterium_G. The sequence goes on along the minus strand of CAZWAG010000032.1, from coordinate 13,311 downwards.
TTGCCAGAGTGCTCCATTGCATTGGAGTTCTCGCGTTATCACGACTCATCTTTGTGCAGACTTCAAGTGCTTCTTTGTCGGAAAGACCGGCTTTCCTTGCAACATGATACTGGTTCTTTGTGCTAATGTCGTCGTATTCGTCTATGCTATTCCAGGTAGCATTCTGCATACCAATCTCTTGTCCCTGATAAATAAAAGGTATACCACGAAGAAGTACGCTGATAGTTCCAAGCATCTTTGTGCCTAAAGGGGTTCTGGCATACTCAGGCAGATAACGCGACACACCTCGAGGTTCATCATGATTCTCTATAATGTTGGCTTCAAATCCGATTTGCTGTACCTCCAGCTGAGAGTTGATGATTGTTTCACGCCATTTTTTAAAATCAATGTCTGGAGCATCATACCAGCCGTGCTTGCCATCGCTTAGACATTGAGCACTGAAATCAAAAATTGTGGAGAAATGTCCGCCCTCACCGATAAAATTTGATAGTGCCCCCTCGTGAAGATTAAAGGCCTCTGCTACTGTAAAAGCATTATACTTATCAAATGTGTTGATTTTCAAATCCTCTAACAATTCGTCCACACCATCCACACTTTCAACCATTCTCCAGCATCCGGTAAGTCCATCTGGTCCGTCAACCTCAAAATCCGGAAAATCAAGATTCTTTTTAATGTTTATAATCGCGTCAACACGGAAGCCGGCCACACCCTTCTCAAGCCACCAGTTTATCATCTTGTAAAGTTCTTGTCTTACTTTGGGATTTTCCCAGTTGAGGTCCGGCTGTTCCTTTGCAAACATATGAAAATAATATTTGTCAGTACCGGGTACAGGCTCCCAACAGCTTCCACCAAAGTAAGAGCGGTAGTTACTTGGAGGATTACCATTTTTTCCTTTTCTAAAATAGAAATAATCTGCGTATGGACCATCCGGCTCTTCAAGAGCTTTTTGGAACCACTCATGCTGGTCGGAGCAATGGTTAATTACCAAATCCATAATAATATACATATCGCGCTTTTTTGCTTCTGCCAGCAATTCATCAAACTCTTCCATAGTGCCAAATTCGCTGGCGATTGCATAATAATCTGATATATCATATCCCTGGTCAATAAAGGGTGATTTGTATATAGGAGAGAGCCAGATAATATCGATGCCCAACTCCTTTAAATAATCAAGCTTTGAAATTATACCTCGCAAGTCTCCGATACCGTCGCCGTTGCTGTCCATAAAACTTTTTGGATATATTTGATAGGCAACTTTATCGTGCCACCATTTCTTTATTGCCATTTTAACCTCTCTTTCTGTAATAAGGACCGTTGAACTGTCATCCTTCGTGTATTATACTGCTATTATAGAACTGAAATAATTATTAATCTTGCAATATAATATCATTAAATGACACAATACTGCTCTTTTGGCGGAATTAAAGATTGGAGAAAAACATGAAAAAGCTACATTCACTTGCTTTGGAACAAAAGGAGGATGTAAAACACGGTGAAGCATCCTTTCCGGTACAAAAATATATAACAAAGCTTAAAGCTGACTATCCGGTGGTGACAACACATTGGCATGAGGAGGCAGAGCTTACATTGATTAGTAAAGGGAAATGTGTTTATCAGATTGACTTGGTCGAATATGAAGTTGAGGAAGGGGATATTTTGTTTATCCCTCCACTGTTTTTACACTCTATTTCGCTTGGCAAGAGCGAAGGGGTTTTATCTGAGACATATGTGTTCCATCTCAATTTTCTTGGTGGCAATTCCACAGATATATGTTCCACGCGTTATCTTACGCCGATGATGAATCAGGAATTTCTGATGCCTTGTGTTATTACAACAAAACATCCTGCATATGTATCGTTAAGGAAAATAATTGGTCAGATTACTTCGCTGTATGACGAAGCAGTGATCGGATATGAAATAGCTTTGAAGTCTTTATTTTTGCAGGCAATATTTTTGCTGCTCCAGTACAGTGAAAAAACAAACACATCTTATACTGGAAACCACTCTGACAAACTCAAAAAAGTTCTCGATTATATTGAACTTCACTATGCAGAGCAAATTTCTATCTCACAATTAGCCAAGCTTTGCTATTTTAGCGATTATCATTTTATGAGATTTTTTAAAAGGCATATGAATATGACTTGCGTCGAATATATTAACAATCTGCGGTTAGAAAAAGCGGTTGAACTGTTTGAGCAGGGAAATACGGAGATTCTTGATGTATCACTGTTGGTGGGATATCACAATCTCTCTTATTTTCATAGAGCATTTAAGAAAAAATACAATATGACACCGCTTTCTTTTATAAAAGAATTAAATAAGTAAACTACGTATATGATGAATAAAATCATCTTGACAGAATTAGAAAAATAAAATAAAATGCAAGCAAACACTTGCACAACGGAGAGAAATATGTTTGATGAAACACAGAACAAAATAATAGATGCAACCATGAATTTAATTATGGAGAAGGGATATGCCTCCACAACCACAAAAGACATTGCAAAAGCTGCAGCAGTCAACGAATGCACTATTTTTAGAAAATTTGACGGCAAAAAAGATATTGTAGTATCGGCAATGCAGCTGCCAAAATGGAATCCGGGGTTATCGGAGAGTCAATTTACATATACCGGAGATTTAGAAGAAGATTTAAATTCTTTTTCAAAGCTTTATATGAAGAAAGTCACTCCTCGTATGGTAAAGATATCTATTGGTCTTAGAACACCTGAATTATACCCATATACAGCAGAAGAAATTTTAAAGGTTCCACAGGTGTTCAAAAAAGCTTTAATCAATTATTTTAAAGAAATGGATGACAAGCTTTCCACATCAGACTATGAAAGCATGGCTATGACATTTTTATCCATGAATTTTGGATTTGTATTTTTAGATGCTTCTTTTGGAAAAAAATTAACCAGCCTGCAAAAGAAAGAATATATGTTAAACAGTGTAAAAATATTCGCAAATGGAATAAAAAAATAATGAAATAAACACTTGCATAAGAAAGGAGAAGTATGTTTTATTTTATTGTGACAATTGAATCAGAAAAAACAAAAGAACAAAATGAGTATGAGGAATACATAAGGCTGGTAAAACCAATTGTAGAAAAATATGGTGGGAAATACCTAGTACGTTCTAACAAAATTACCGCACTACAGAAAAACTGGAATCCACGACGTGTAATAATCATTGAATGGAAAACAAGAGAACAGATAACTGAGTGCTTTTCATCAGAAGAATACAAAAGGATTGTGGCAAAAAGAGAGAACTCAGTGAATAGCAATGCCATTATAGTCGAGAGTGACAGTTAAGCATTAAAACGCAAAATATGAAGCATAAAAGAATATACTAAAAATTGTGCAATTCAATGAAAGGTGACAGATAGGAGAGTATTATGAAAGTATGTGAACATGTTCATCAAATCAAAATTGATTTCAATGTAACGCCGGAGATTAAAAGATATGTCTATGTTTATTTGATTACTGGTGATAATTGTTATCTCATAGATTCAGGAGTTGCAGGAAGTGAAAAAATAATTGAAAAATATATGCAGAAATTAGGCAGGGATATCTCTGAAATAAATGCAATATTTTTGACCCACGCACATCCTGATCATATAGGAGCTGCATCAGCTATACAGAAAAAATCAGGATGCAGAATATATGCTTCTGATATTGAAAAAATCTGGATGGAAGATATTGATTTGCAGTTCAAGGAGAGGCCGATTCCAAATTTCTATACATTAGTAAAAAAATCGGTAAAGGTAGACAACATAGTAAAAGAAAGTGACAGGATTGTTCTTGAAGATAATCTCACGCTGGAAGTACTTGAAACGCCAGGACATTCAAGGGGAGAAGTATCATATATGTTAAAAGAAGAGGGTGTATTTTTTTGCGGTGATGTTATTCCTGTGCCTGATGATTTTCCAATCTTTGTTGATGTAGCACAAAGCAAGAAGTCTATAGAGAAAATTATGGAACTGGAAAATATTAGGTTTTGTTGTCCGGCTTGGGACAAGATATATTTTGAAAAAGAGATAAACAAGGCATGCCATAGTGGTTTGAAAATCATAAGCGCTCTTGAAAAAAGTGTTAAAGCGATTGACAAAAAAATGGGCGAAATAGCAGAAACTGATATTAGTAATATTGGAATAAGCTTAGGTCTTGATAAAATGTCTGGTAACCCGCTGTTTAGAAAAAGTATTGAAGCATGTTTAGAAATGATTAATTTTCGTATAGGCTGTGAGGAGGAATACTAATGAGTGTAATTGAGATAAACAATCTTACAAGAGATTACGGCAATGGAAAGGGGATTTTTGATGTTTCTTTCCAAGTTGAAAAAGGAGAAGTGTTCGGATTTTTAGGCCCAAACGGAGCTGGCAAAACCACCACAATTCGTCATCTGATGGGATTTATCAAAAACAAGTCCGGAGAGTGTACTATCAATGGTCTTGACTGTTGGAAGAGCAGTTCAGAGATTCAAAAGTCACTTGGATATATTCCGGGAGAAATCAGCTTCTTTGATGATATGACAGGAACTGACTTTTTGAAATTTATATCAAAGTACAGAGGAATCTCAGAAGTAAATCGACAAAAGGAATTGCTTGACAGATTTGAATTGGACCCAAAAGGAAAGATTAAAAAAATGAGCAAAGGTATGAAGCAGAAAATAGGAATAGTCACTGCTTTTATGCACGACCCGGATATTTTGATTTTGGACGAACCGACGAGTGGACTTGATCCTCTTATGCAGAATAGATTTATTGAATTGATAGCAGAGGAAAAATCAAGAAATAAGACTATACTTCTTTCAAGTCATATATTTGAAGAGGTAGAGCGAACCTGTGACAGAATTGGAATTATCAAAGAGGGAAAGCTTGTGACGGTAGATGCTGTAGAAACGCTCAGAGAACGTCATATGCATACATATACTGTGACTTTGGACACACTTGAAGAGGCAAATGCCTTTGCAAATGATTTTGGTGGAAGAGCTGATGGATTTAAAGTCACAGTTGACTCGAAACAAAGCTTAGAGAACATTTTTATCAATTATTATGGAGGTGGCAAAAATGATTAATACTACATTATATTGTCGCGAAATGAAAAACAACTTTAAGGTTTTGCTTATTTTTGCTGCTGTTATTACTATGTATGTTTACATTCTTATCGGAATGTATGACCCAAAGATGGTGGAAACATTGGACAGCTTTTATGATATTATGCCTGAAATTATGGCATCAGTGGGAATGACGGCGGGAACGTCTAGTCTGATTGGTTTTATGGTATCGTATCTCTACGGTTTTATTATGTTGATATTCCCTATGGTTTTTAGCATATTGCGTGGAAATGGTTTGGTTGCAAAGTATACCGATAACGGAGCTATGGCAGTTCTTGCTGCTGCGCCTGTAAAAAGAAGAACTATAGTTTTAACTCAGATTAGTGCTTTAATTAGTGGAATTGTTTTGCTTTTACTATATACAACAGGACTTGAGTTAGTAGTTGCAAATGTAAAGTTCCCAGGTGAATTAGTGACAGCAGAATTATTAAAGCTCAATATTGCACTTTTGTTCTTGCATTTGTTTGTTGCAGGAATTTGTTTTCTTGCCTCATGCCTGTTCTCAGAAACAAAGTACAGCATAGCAGTTGGTGCGGGAATTCCGGCTTTTATGTATGTGATGCAGATGCTTGCAAATGTTGGAGAAAAAGCAGAAGCGGCAAAATATTTCACCTGCTTTACATTGTATGATGCAAGCGGTATTGTAGCAGGAGAGGCTGGAGCATTCTCAAACTCAATTATTTTGTTGGTTGGTGCTGTTGTGTTGTATGTGTTGGGAATAGAATTTTTCTGCAGAAAAGATTTATGTGTATAATTTAGTTCTGTGAAGCTTATTTATTATTTCCATTATATGTTTTGTTCCTTTTGAATACTTTCACAAATTATGGAAAAAATATTCGTATAATAAATGTTAAGGAAGATATTAGAATGAAAAAAAACAAACCTAAACATATAGGGATTATTCCTGATGGAAATAGAAGATGGGCAGTAGAAAATGGTTTGAAAAAACAAGATGGATATGAGTATGGGTTATTGCCCGGAATTAAATTGCTTCAGCTTGCAAAACAAAGAGGAATAGAGGAAATAACATTTTATGGATTTACGGTGGACAACTGTAAGCGCCCACCGGAGCAGTTTAAAGCTTTTCAAAAGGCTTGCGTGGAAGCAGTTAATATGATAACGCAGGATGGCGCAGATTTGCTTGTCATTGGAAACAGTGATTCGAAATGTTTTCCAAGAGAATTGCTTCCATACACAAAAAGAACTCCAATAAATGGTGGAGGAATAAAACTAAATTTTCTGGTTAATTATGGTTGGAACTGGGATATTTCTCATATAAAGATAGATGGAAAGCCATGTTCTTCTGATATATCAAGGATTGACTTGATTATCCGGTGGGGTGGAATGAGAAGATTATCAGGGTTTTTGCCTATCCAAAGTGTTTATTCTGATTTTTATGTAGTTGACCATTATTGGCCGGATTATAGTGACAATGATTTAAACAAAGCGTTGGAATGGTATTTGAGACAGGATGTCACTTTAGGTGGATAGAAAAAGCGACTGGCAAACAGCTAAACTAATCATTTAACTGTTGCTGGTCGCGTTTTCATTATCTAAATTAGTTTCTTTGCTACCAAATGGTATCTGGGCAAGAATAACTGCGATGAAAATTAAGGCGCATCCTCCAAGCTCACGAGCTCCCATCTTCTGACCTAAAATAATCCAGCCCGCAATAACTGAAAAAACAGATTCAAAACTCATTAACAATGACGCCACAGTTGGGTTTAACCCCTCCTGGGCAACAATCTGTAATGTGTATGCAACACCGCAGGACAAAACTCCTGCGTACAATAATGGAATCCAGGCATCAAGTGTAGTAAATGCTTTTGACCATTCTGATATTCCATCAATACTGTGTTTCATATCGATAAAGAAAGTTGGTATCATTGTCACAACACCGCATACAAAAAATTGTATGCAGGACATTCTCACACCATCTACGAGAGGTGAGAAGTGGTCGATTACTAAAATGTGAATTGAGAAAGCAAGTGCACATAATAGTAAAAGAATATCAGGCAGTGTGAAGGTTAGTTCGCCGTTCATGCATAGCAAATATAAACCTATCAAAGCTATGAAGGTTCCAAGCCATATGTTCCAACCACATTTCTTCTTTAAAAACAGTCCAAGAATCGGAACGAGCAATATGTAGCATGCTGTCAAAAATCCGGCCTTTCCTGCTGATGCTCCAAAATATAATCCGAGCTGCTGAACATTAGTAGCAAAGCAGAGTACAAGTCCGCAGCATACACCGCCTATTAGCAAGTTCTTTTTGTCTTGCTTTGTGACAGGCTTTTTCTGAGATTTTCCTGTTGCATCTAATGCTTTAATTACAATAATTAAAACACCGGCACCAATCAATGAACGAATACCGTTAAAGGAGTAAGGACCAATAGCATCTCCTCCGGTGCTTTGTGCAACGAATGCAACACCCCATATAAAAGCTGTAAGTAAGAGCAATAATGAATGTGTTAATTGTTTTGATTTCATAATGTATTTCCTTTGTGTTTTTACCATAAATTAGTATAAGAAGATAGCAAAAAATAATCAAGCAAAAAAGTGAAAAAACTATATGATAAATCTGATAAAGCTGTATAATATAAGACAGTTTGAAATATAAAATACAGCAAAACATAATGAAGGAAAAGATATGAAAAAGAAAGAAAAGACAAATGTAATGCGTGTGCTCGACAGCAAAAAGATTGAGTACAAGGAACACTACTATGGTGATACGAATGCTATAAGTGGTGTGGAGGTTATAAATGCGTTGGGTCAAAATCCGGAAAATGTATTTAAGACCTTAGTTACTACAGGAAAAACAAATAACCATTATGTGTTTATGGTTCCTGTTGCAGAGGAGCTGGATTTGAAAAAAGCAGCAAAAGCAGTAGGAGAGAAATCAATTGAAATGTTAAAACAAAAAGATCTATTGCAGTTGACGGGTTACATACATGGAGGCTGCTCTCCTATAGGAATGAAAAAGCAGTTTAAAACTGTTATTCATAACAGTGCAAGTGAATTTGAGACGATTCTTTTTAGCGGTGGCAAGATTGGATATCAGGTTGAAATGTCGTTTGATGAGTTAAAAAAAGTTATTATTGTCGAAGAGTGTGATATTATAAAGTAAATAAGCATAATATTGTAAAGAAAAATTATTCCAATAAATATAAAAGTTTGATATAATCGCATTTGGAAATATATTATGCTTAATATGCATTTTTGCAGAGGGAGAAACAATGAAGATTATAATTGTAGGTTGTGGAAATGTAGGGGCCACATTGGCGGAACAGCTCAGTAAGGAAAACCACGACATAGTAGTTATTGATCAGAGAGAGGCATTGGTAGAAAGCGTATCTAACAACTATGATGTTTTAGGTATTGTAGGCAATGGTACAAGTTTTAATGTTCAGATTGAAGCTGGAGTTAAAGAAGCAGATTTACTTATTGCAGTTACAGGTTATGATGAACTAAACTTGCTGTGCTGCCTTATTGCAAAGAAGGCAGGTGGATGCGCTACAATAGCAAGAGTCAGCAATCCTACCTACAGCAGAGAGATTGGCTTTATCAAGGAGGGATTGGGTCTTTCTATGATTATCAATCCACAAGCTGCTGCGGCCAGAGAGATGGGCAGATTACTGAAGTTCCCATCTGCACTCGAGGTGGATACTTTTGCAAAGAGTAGAGTAGAATTAATAAGCATAAAAATTGAAGAGGGAAGCCCATTGTGCAACATAAAGTTAAAAGACTTTACTAGTAAAATACGTGGAGAACTTTTGATTCCGGTTGTAGAACGTGGTGACGAGGTTATTATTCCAGATGGTAATTTTGAACTGCTGGAGAAAGATATTATTACAGTTCTCGGTGACCTATCCAGCACAGGTGAATTCTTCAAGAAAATAGGTGCTCCAACAACAATGGCAAAGACTGCATTGATAGCAGGTGGTGGCAGAACTTCCATTTATTTTGCAAAGCAGATGATTCAAATAGGTGTTAAGGTCAAGATTATTGAAAGAGATGAAAAACAGTGTCAGAAGTTGATTGAAATGCTGCCAAAGGCTATGATTATTCATGGCGATGCCATTGACAAGGATTTGTTGCTTGAGGAAGGTTTGGAAGAAGCAGACGTTTTCGTTGCAGGCACAAATTTTGATGAGGAAAATGTTATGATTGCTTTATATGCAAAGAGAGTGTCTAAAGCAAAAATTATAACTAAGATTCATAGAATTGCATACGATGAAATCATTGGAAGTCTTGATGTTGGAAGTACGATTTATCCTAAATATATAACGGCAGAAACTATTATTAAGTATGTTAGAGCTATGAAGAATTCAATAGGTAGCAATATTGAAACATTATATAGATTAAATGATAACAGAGTTGAAGCTTTAGAATTTTTAATTAAAGAGGATTCCCCAATAGTAGGAATCCCTCTTCAGGAGTTAGGGTTAAAGTCCGATGTTATTATTGGCTGTATTACTCACAAAGGAAAAGTACATATTGCCGGTGGACAGAGCGTTGTCAATGTTGGGGATACTGTTGTTGTTCTCACAACAAGAACAGGTTTGCATGATATCAAAGATGTTCTTAAGTAGGGGGAAGAAATGAATTATTCAATTATTAGATATGTTCTTTCCTATGTAATGTGCTTTGAGGGCGTGTTTATGTTATTGCCTGCGCTGGTAGGCGGTTTATATGGAGAGAAAGAAGCAATTGTATATTTAATTGTCGGAATATGTACATTTGCAATTGGTTATATTGGAAGATGGAAAAAACCTAAAAAGAATACTTTCTACTCAAAGGAAGGTTTTGCGTCGGTATCGCTAAGCTGGATCCTTTTGAGTATAATTGGTGCACTTCCATTTACAATAACAGGAGAAATTCCATCATATATTGATGCTCTGTTTGAAACTATTTCAGGTGTGACTACTACAGGTTCAAGTATATTGTCAGATGTTGAAGCATTGGCACACTGTACTTTGTTTTGGCGTTCGTTTACACATTGGATTGGTGGTATGGGTGTTCTCGTATTCATCATGGCTATACTTCCTTTGGCAGGCGGTTCCACGATGCATATGATGCGAGCAGAAAGCCCGGGACCAACTGTAGGAAAGCTTGTTCCGAAAGTAAAGAGCACAGCTATGATTTTGTATGGAATTTATATCGGCATAACACTCATAGAAATGATTGCGTTGCTTATTGCCGGAATGAATATGTTTGAAGCGGCAACACTTACGTTTGGTACAGTAGGCACAGGTGGATTTGGTATTTTAAATTCAAGCATTGGTTCGTATAGCACGGCTGTTCAGATAATCATAACAGTATTTATGATTGCGTGTTCATTAAATTTTAATCTATACTATTTACTATTAATTAGGAGACCGAAAGATGTTTTGAACAATGAAGAGTTTCGTTGGTTCCTTGGGACAGTGTTGACAGCGTCTGTGCTGATAACAATAAATGTGCACCACATGTTTGGCAGCATCCCAAAAGCATTCCAGACAGTTATTTTCCAGGTTGCATCATTGACAAGTAGTACAGGTTATGCAACTACAGATTTTAACATGTGGCCTGTTTTTTCTAAGACTCTATTGGTTTCACTTATGCTTGTAGGTGCCTGTGCAGGTAGTACAGGTGGTGGAATGAAGATGTCTCGAGCTATTATTGTTGCCAAAGCAATAAAAAATGAAATCTTTTCAATAACGCATCCGAGAAGTGTACAAAAGCTTTACCTGAATGGGAAGCCTGTATCTAATGAAGCGTCTCGAAAAGTTTTATGCTATATGGCAACATGTGTTGTTATTATGCTTGCTTCGATATTGTGTGTTAGTATAGATGGAAAAGATGTTACTACAAATATTACAGCCGTAGTTGCGACTTTTAACAATATAGGACCGGGTTTAAACGAAGTAGGTCCTACAGCTAATTTTGGAAGCTATAGTGCATTTTCAAAAATTGTGTTTATGTTTGACATGCTTATAGGAAGGTTGGAAATATACCCAATGCTTATATTATTTACACAGGGCTTTGAAATGATAAGACTTCCAAAATTAAAAAGAAACAGTTTATAATACAAGAGGGAAGAAATGAAAGTATATTATTTTAATATAACCGTTTTAAGAAACAGAAAGATATTTGACCAGCAGGTAAAGACATTAGATAAGGAGAGAACTGAAAAGGTTGAAAGCTTCAGAGTTACTGCTGATAAACTCAGATGCGTAGGTGCTGGTATACTGATTAACTTTGTAAGGGAACAGTATGGAATAGACAGCGATGTCGCGGTTGACAAGTTTGGCAAACCATATTTTGTAAATTCAGATATCAAATTTAACATTTCTCATTCAGGTATGTTTGTAATAATGGCAGTATCTGATTATAATCTGGGAATTGATATTCAAAAAATCAAAGAAGATAAGCACAGAATTGCAGAGAAGAGCTTCTTGGCAAGTGAGTGCGAGTATATAAATGAAATAGAAGATGAAAAAGTAATGCAGCAGAGATTCTGCGAGGTGTGGACTCTAAAAGAAGCATACTTGAAAAACATCGGCATCGGCTTGAGAAAACCGCTCAATTCATTTGAAATACAATTGGGTGGAGATGCTCCAAGTATAAAAGGAAAAATTGATTACCATTTTGTGCAGTTTAAAATAAACGACCTTTATATGGTTGCAATCTGTACTGATACAAAAGATACAGAATTCAGCATAGATGAAGTGGTATTACAGTAATACTTTTTATCGAAGCTGTAAATAATTTTATATAATATTACTGAGGTGCAAAAAAATCACTATATGAAATGTTGTTGTCATAATGCACAAAGAAAGAATAAACAAGAGGCTATATTTCAAAACGATAGGCAGTTGTCTGAAAGTTTTTCGAGCATAGCTACTGTGTTCGCAGCTCTGTTTGAGCCCGAAGGGCGAGTTTGCGAAGAACACAGTTGATAGGCGGCGCAGAAAAACGAGGACAACAACGTGTTTTGAAATATAGCCTCTTGTTTATTCTTTTGGGTATTATGACAAAAAACTTTATATAGTGACCTTTTGAATCTCAATCATAAAAAATATTTATGGTTATTTTTTACTCCAACGTCCCGAAGCTCCGCATGGAAGAACAAGTCCATTAGAAGAAACCGGGAGTCCGATTTCATCAGCTTCAACATGACCGCCAAACTTTGAAGTGATTGCTGTGTTAATCATATAGCTTAAAACTGCAGGCTGTAAACCTGTTGTATATGAATTGATTAAGAAGAAAAGTGCATCATCACTTAAAATGTTTGAACAAAGTTCAATAAATGGGAAGATGCTTTCTTCAATCTTCCATATTTCACCCTTTGGACCTCTGCCATAAGAAGGTGGATCCATAATGATTCCGTCGTATTTATTTCCACGCCTGATTTCTCGCTCTACAAATTTCTTGCAATCGTCAACAAGCCATCTGACAGGCTTGTCATCGAGTCCTGATGAAACAGCGTTTTCCTTTGCCCATGTTACCATTCCCTTTGATGCATCGACGTGTGTCACACTGGCACCGGCATCCAAAGCAGCGAGAGTAGCGCCACCGGTATATGCAAAAAGGTTTAATACTTTAACCGGACGATGGGCATTTCTAATTAAGTTAGAAAACCAGTCCCAGTTTGTAGCCTGCTCTGGGAACAGGCCGGTATGCTTAAAGCTAAAGGGCTTGAGATTAAATGTTAAGCTCTTATAATTGATTGACCACTGTTCAGGTAAATCAAAGAACTCCCATTCTCCGCCACCTTTTTTACTTCTATAATAATGTCCGTTTGGCTTGAACCATTTATTATTTTTCTTTTTTGTATCCCAAATAACCTGAGGGTCCGGTCTTACTAAAAAGTAATCACCCCATCTCTCAAGCTTTTCCCCGGAAGAAGTATCAATAACTTCGTAATCTTTCCAATTATCTGCAACCCACATGAGTTTATTTCTCCTTATATATATGTAGTAAATGAAACTCAGATACGAGTTTCTTCTATATAATAATATATTTACATTAAAAAAGATAGATGTTATATTTGAAAAAGTTATTTAAAGCCTACAAATTACCAAGCTCTTAAAATGTTTCAAAGCCCTATTTTATTAGGAAAAATGTCGAAATTTTTTTTGAAAAAATGCTTGCAATATGTTTTTTGATGATGTATACTAGGTTTTGCTGTGACATTGATAGCGTCGAAGCGTGAGG
>CAZWAG010000031.1:0-20161 GCA_964631845.1 uncultured Eubacterium sp. | reverse complement strand
TAACTGATTTTGCTATTGTCACCTTTGTAAGCTTTGAGCACTTGTAAAATGCTTTATTTGAAATTGATGTGACACCTGACTTGATAACTACCTTTTTAATTTTCTTGTTTTTCTGGAAAGTCATGCTTGAAGGCATTTTACCTTTTCCACTGATTGTAAGAGTTCCCTTCTTTAAAGTAGAGTGAACCCTTGGTTTTGCGAGTACCGTTGTTGTTGTCTGTGGCATAACTGATATCAGCATAGCTGCCATAAGAATTGTTGCAATAACTTTTTTTAATGTTTTCATATAAATCCTCCATTTTCTTTGTTCCTAATTACACTATTTAAACAAAGTTTAGAAGGATTTTATTGCATCTTACATTTTTTAATTCTTATATTTTTTTATAATTAATAAACCGTTCAAATTTTTCTGTATCATTGTTTATAATCAATTCATCAGGAAAATCTATCTCTTTTAAAAGCTTTTGTGCCAATGAAAATTCTCCAACCCACGATGGGTCATGGGCATCGGAGCCGACGAAAATCGGCATATGCATTTCCATACATAGTCTGAGCATTTTGTGGTAATTTTCCACACAGCCCCAGCGTTTTTCTTCTTTTACCAGAGAACTATTATTTACTTCCAAAGCAACATGATATTCTTGTGCTGCTTTTACCAATCTGTCATAATTTAACGGAGTATGATTGTCATCAGGATGTGATACAAAATATACTTTTGGGTGCTTCATACAGCTAATTAAATTGTCTGTATTTTTTTCGATTCCCTGGTCGTCATAACATGGTCTATGAATGCCTGCAATAAGGTAATCAAGGCAATCTATATATTCCTGACCCAAAGATAAAGTTCCATCCTCTAACACATTTACTTCACTTCCATGAAAGATTTTTACGCCATATAACTCACGCGGAATTACCTTTAAATTAAAATAATAAAACGGGTCGCAGGTGCCGGGAATACCCGGTGCATGCTCCGTTAATCCCAACAGCTTTATATCTTTGTCACTTGCAGCCTGAGCCATCTCCCTTATCGTTCCATATGCGTGACCGCTTGCAATGGTATGTGTATGAATGTCTAAAATAAAATCTTTCATTTTTTCCTCCTGATATTATTCCGTTCTAATCAAATGCCCTTCCTGTATTGCTGCGAATGTCGCAAATAAACAAACAACTATTGCCGTGTATTTCAAATCAATGATTGTTAATGTCAGTGGAAGAATAAAAAGCAATAGTCCTGTAACCTTATTCATAATAGTATGCTCGGCAACAAACTTATTATGTACAACAAATCCTGAAATAACATTTATTATTTTTATCATCGCAATAATAAAAATCCATATGTAGAGCCAACCAGGGATATCTAATTCCGGAGTTAATTTTATTAAACAAACAAAAACAAATATAAAGTCTGCTGCAGTGTCAAGTTTGGAGCCTAACTCACTTACCTTTTTTGTTTTTCTTGCCACGGTGCCATCAATCATATCGGTTAAACCGGCTAAAAGGTACAGTATATAAAATTCAGTAGAGAATGGTGGGTAAAATAATATGACAATGCTGCATAATATTCTTAAAATTGTAATAATGTTTGCCATACGCACTCTGTTCGTTCCTCTTCACACAATTACTTCTTAGCACTTTCCTCTAATTCCAATAAAAACTTATCATAATCAGACACAAAAAGTTTATCCTGAATAATACGATATTTCTCAAATTCCGTTTCTGCTTTCGCTTTGGCTATTTCAGCAGTTATCTTTCCGGCATCCTGCAACACTTACATCATAAAGCACTGCCATCATTTTTTGTGTCAACCATATATTCTCATCTTCATAGCGCATCTCGATGCTATCTTCTTGTTCTCCCACAGAAGCAACATAGGTAAGATACTCTGCCGCACTTGAACGGATTGTTATTTCATTTTTCTTTTTTGCCAAGGCAAATACCTCCCCTCTCATTAATTTAAAACTATTTTTATCTAAAATTCCTTAATTATAAAACAAACAATACTAAAACTCTTTGTGTCCCCAAATAACTGTATCCTTCTATTTCATATCGAATCTATTTAGTACACTCACTACCTCACAGTGCCTTGGGTAGGGGATTTAGATGTAACGACATTTCAATCAAATATCACTATACCCTATATCTTCTCTTTTAGTACCAATCCTAACACTACCTAACAAATATTGTCTGTTAAATCACTATGTAACTATGATACCTATCACTTTTGTTCTGCATAGTTTTATTTATCCTCATTCCACTGGTTAATCACTTTCTCAACCTCAGCAATGAGTTGTTCCTTATCAGGAATATAATAAGTATATTTTGAGGCAAAAATATTACTCGATAATCCACCTAACGCATATTCCGCAGCCACTGAATCTTTATCTGTGCAAAGAATAATGCCAATTGGCTTATTATCTCCTTCATCATTTACTTCATTTTCATAATAATTTAAGTACATATTCAACTGACCAACTGCTTCCGGCATTAGCTTTGTTGTTTTCAATTCTATTATTACATATGATTTTAAAGGTTTATTGTAAAATACCATATCTGCATAATAATGTGTGTTGTTGATTGTAATTCGTTGCTGTGTTCCAACAAACATAAATCCTCTTCCTAACTCAAGAAGAAATTTTTCGATCTGTTGTACTAACGCTTTTTCTAAATCACTTTCCATCATCGGCTTCTCTTCGGGAATACCTAAAAATTCAAAAACATAAGGGTCTTTTATGATATCTTTTGGCTCATTTATCTCAATTCCTTTTAATGACAAATCTAATACTTCCTGCTTATTTACCTCTCCTTTAGACAACAATAAGCGTTCATATAAAGATGTTTTGATTTGTCTTTTTAATTCTCTAACAGACCAGTTTGAATTAACTGCTTCTTTCTCGTAAAAACTTCTTTTATCTTTATCCGAAATAGATAAGAGTTCACAATAATGGGACCAACTTAATTTAACAGACACTGTCTGTTGAATTTCATACTCCTGATAAAAACGTCTCATAAATTGAATATTTGATACTGAAAATCCTTTTCCAAATTCATCTGTCAGGACTTTTGATAATTGTTTTAAAGTCTTCTCCCCATATGCTGCACGAATACTATCATTTTGCTCATAACGAACAATAATTTCACCAATTTTCCAATAAGAAATAAGCAACTCACTATTCACTTCCCTTGCAACATTCCCTCGAGCAGTATCAAGAATACTTTTTATCTCACTAATTAATGGATTAACTAATTGATTTTCCATATCCCTTTTCCTCCTTTAACTGTTCTAAATAAAGATAATAGGATTGTTATCCAATACCTTCATATTATCATATAGTTTTAACCAATTCACAAATTGTTTCTATATGATACGTGTTCGGAAACATATCCACCGCACAAGCCTTTTCCACTTTGTATCCCTGCTCCTGCAGCATCTCCAAGTCTCTCGCAAGGCTTGTAGGCTTGCAGCTTATGTAAACCATTTTATCTACACCAAAATTAATTATTTTCTGCAACGCTTTTGGATTAATTCCATCTCTTGGTGGGTCCAATATAATAATGTCCGGCTGCTCCTCTATCTCATCGATACACTTTAACACATCACCTGCATGGAACTCGCAGTTGTTAAGATTGTTAAGCTTTGCGTTAACCTTTGCAGCCTCCACCGCCTCCTCGACAATCTCAACACCCATAACCTTCTTTGCAACCGGTGCAATAATCTGCGCGATAGTACCTGTTCCACTATATAAATCAAATACCAGCTTGTCCTTTGTATCGCCTACGTATTCTCTTGCCTTTGAATACAACACCTCTGCCCCGAGAGAATTTGTCTGGAAAAATGAAAATACTGAAATCTTAAATCTCAAATCTAACAATTCTTCATACACAAACTCCTCGCCATATAATATTCTTGTCTCATCACTTTGAACTATATCTGCAAGTCCATCATTAATAATGTGAATCACTCCACAAAGCTTTGCAGTAAGGTCAAGCTTCTGAAGCTTTGCTACCAGTCCGTCGAGCTCTGCCTGTTTCTCGTACTCCTCATTAGATGTTGTTACAATAGCAACTAACATCTCCTGAGTTTTAGTAGTTCTTCGAACAAGCAAATGTCTCAGGTATCCCTCGTGTCTCATCTTATGATAAAAAGGAAGATCCTTATCTGCGAAATATTCTAATACACAAGTCAAAACCTTCCGATAATCCTCATCGACAATCTTACATTGATTAACCGTCACGATATCGTGAAAGCTGTTCTTCTTGTGCATTCCAAGGGCAAGCGGTCCATCCTTATACTCATCGCCAAAAGAAAACTCCATCTTATTTCTGTAGTGCCACTGCACAGGGCTCATTAAAATTCCTTCATATTGGTAATCTGAAACAATAGCCTTATCCAAAATATTCTTTACCATATCTGATTTCAGCTTTGCCTGATTTTCATAGCTTAATGTCTGATATGTACATCCACCACAATCCCCAAAATGCGGACACTTTGGACTACAATCCTCTATGTCTGATTTTTCTAATACGTCCTTCAATCTTCCCTGGGCATTGCCTGAGCGTTTCTTTGAGACGACAAACTTAACCTTTTGTCCCGGAAGTACACCCTTTACTGTAGCAATTCCATCTTCGCCACAATCTACAATACCTTTGTTTGGAAAATTAACACCCGTTACATTTCCAATATATTCAACACCCTTTTTCATAAAACTTTAAAATCTCCTTATTTATTTAAATAAGATAGTCTATCTCTATTTCAACATACTATTACTTATATATATTTAATATCTCTTCGCGCATGCGTAATAGTCAATTGCCACATCTCTATTACACAAAACAGCAGTTCAAACCGAAGTTCAAACTGCTGTCAATACTTTACTAAATTAATTAGTCTTCAAAGTCCTCTTCGTCATCATATTCTTCATCGAAGAGATCATCATAATCATCTTCAAAATCATCATAGTAATCTCTATTAACTAATGTGTAAATCACATAAGCTATAGACATAATTGATAAAATAATTGTTACAACGCTGAGTACAATAGCCAAAACTTTGAATTTTTCTTTCTTGTCTTCATTTGATAGAAGTTTGCCAATTTTTACGCCTTTCATTAATTCGTCCATATGCTACCTCCATTTTTTATTTTACGCCCTTTTACTAATTATAGTATACCAAACATGATTTGTTTTTACTACTTTTTATTTTATATTTTTTTTAATTTTGCAAATGAAGCCATCATCATCTTCTGTCCGGCAGTATCAAATTGTACCGTAACCTGATAATCTCTAGGTCCATCTTCTATTCCAATAACGGTTCCCTCGCCAAATTTTATATGAGAAACTCTATCGCCAACACCATAGTCTATCTCAGCTTTTGTAACTGTAAATTGTTTTCCAAAGCTTGGTGTAGTTGATGGTTTTCCATAGGCAGGTTTCTTTGCCATCGACTTGTACGCGCTCTCATGCTCCTGACTGGCAAAATGTCTTCCACCACCATAGCTTCTTCCACTTCCCATATAGCCTGAGCCACCGCGATAGCTTAATGAGCCTTCATATCCTCCAAAATTACTAAATGAAGGCTGCTTCTTTTCGTATCCTGCTGCAACTGTGTCAGTCACATTTTTGCTATTTACAATCATAGGAGGTATCTCTTTTACAAAACGTGAAACGATATTGTACTGAGTTTCTCCCCTCAACATTCTTCTCTTTGCATAGCTGATAGTAAGCTTTTTCATAGCTCTTGTTATGGCAACATAACAAAGTCTTCGCTCTTCCTCGAGTTCATCATTGTCATCAGCCATAATACTCATATAACCCGGAAATAGACCGTCTTCCATACCGCACAAATAAACATATGGAAATTCCAGTCCCTTTGCACTGTGAACTGTCATAAGAACTACGTAGCTGCTATCCTCATCCAAATTGTCAATCTCTGAGACCAGAGCAACCTCCTCCAGAAACTCTGCTAAGGAAGGATTATCTGTATTATTCTCATACTCGGCCACCTTTGATAACAATTCATCTATGTTTTCAATACGTCCATCTGCCTCATCTGTCTGCTCTGCCGCAAGCTCTGCAACGTATCCCGTCTCAGCCAAAACCTTTTCCACAAGCTCCTTGATAGAAAGATTATCCACATCATCCTTGAACTCTTCAATCAAATCTGTAAACTTTTCGATTTTAGCCGCTGCCCTCTGAAGGTCCGGATTATGTCGAACCTCAAGCAAAGCATCATAAAGATTCATCCCATACGTTAAGGCAAAGTCCTTTGCCTTGTTGATTGATGTAGCACCGATTCCTCTTTTTGGAACATTGATAATTCTTTCTAGTGCAATGTCATCCGTAGAATTGCATATAATTCTCAAATAAGCGAGAACATCTTTTATTTCTCTACGCTGATAAAAGTTCTGGCCGCCAATGATTTTGTAAGGAATATTTTTCATCATGAGCTTTTCTTCCAGTGCACGGGACTGGGCATTTGTACGATATAAAATTGCGAAATCATTGTAATCGGCTCTTCCGTAATCAACTTCTTCTTTTATGCCTGACGCAACCATTTCAGCTTCTGCATATCCATCCTCTGCCTGATACAAATCAATCTTTGAACCTACTTCATTGTCGCTCCAGAGAGTTTTGTCTTTTCTTCCAACATTATTGTGGATAACCGCATTTGCCGCATCCAAAATGTTTTTTGTAGAGCGGTAATTTTGCTCGAGCTTTACTACTCGTGCATTTTTAAAATACTTTTCAAATTGAAGAATATTTGAAATATCCGCCCCCCTAAACTTGTATATTGACTGGTCATCGTCACCCACTACACAAAGGTTTTGCGATTTTGATGCGAGCAAACGAATAAACGCAAACTGAGCTGCATTTGTATCCTGGTACTCATCTACCATAATATACTGAAGTCTATCCTGATAGCTTTCCAGCACTTCAGGACATCTGCTAAAGAGAACCACCGTCTTCATTATTAAGTCATCAAAGTCCAATGCATTATTATTTTTCAATGCTTCCTGATAGTCGTTGTATATACGGGCAATATCTCTCTTTGTAAAATCCTTTCTTGCCATATCTTCAACTTCAGTCGTTGTAATAAGCTTGTTCTTAAAATCAGAAATTTTACTGAGAACAGCATTTTCCTTATATCTCTTTGGATCTAAATTGAGACGTTTGATAACATCCTTTAACAGCTTTTTCTGATCCTCTGTATCGTATATAGAGAAATCATTGTTATAGCCAATTCTGTCTATGTATCTTCTAAGAATTCTTACACATGCCGAGTGAAATGTACTGACCCAAACCTGCTCAGCGCCAAATCCGACAATTTGATTGACTCGATTTCTCATCTCAGCTGCTGCCTTGTTAGTAAATGTTATTGCCATAATATTGTATGGTGCAATATGCTTTTCTTCTATCAAATATGCTATTCTGTGTGTAAGCACTCTTGTCTTTCCCGAACCTGCTCCTGCCAATATGAGAAGTGGTCCCTCTGTATGATAAACAGCCAACTGCTGCATATCATTTAATGTATCGTATATATTATTCAAGTCTGAACTCCTTATCTGAAATTTTTTTCTAACCCCATCAAACATTTTAACACAAATAGAGTAAAAACAAAACATATGTTTCCCCTTTTTATTATGTCGTTTTAATTACCATAAATTTTTCTTCTATTTTTTCTCGTAGTTTTAAATACTACAAATTCATCTCTTCTTTTTTTCTTGTAGTTTTAATTACTACGTGTTATTCTATTTAATGTACATTAAGCAGTTTTTAAATCGTAAGAGGTAATTATGAATTCACAAGATATAATAAAAGATGTTTTAAAAGATGTAGAAGCCTTTCACATAAAAGATTTGCCTTCTATAGATTTGTATATGGATCAGGTAACAACATATTTGAACGAAAAATTTGCTGCTTCAAAAAGATATGAAGACGACAAACTGTTAACTAAAACTATGATTAACAACTATGCTAAGAGCAGACTTCTTCCTCCACCTGAGAAAAAGAAATATTCAAAGGATCATGTGCTTACACTTATCCTAATATACTTTTTCAAGAGTGTTGTTTCCATTAATGATGTCAACTCGGTTATTCGTCCTTTATTAGACGAAACATTCCACAACGAAGATTTGCCATTAGAGAATTTCATTCAGACATTTATTGATTTTGTACAGAGTAGTGACATTATGGAGCCAATTCTTGACGAAGCTCATAAAGCAGAAGATATGTTTAAAGATTTGGATTCTTCTAATTCTGAATATATGGAAACATTAGCTTTAATTGCAAGATTAAGCTACGATGTATTTATTAGAAAGAGAATCATGGAACAGTTAATAGATTCATTACCTGCTCCTGAAGAAAATAACAATAAAAAAGAGAAATAAAACAAAAATGTACCGACCTATGTCTATTAGATTATATCTAACAACTAAAGGTCGGTACATTTTTTATACTTTAAATTTTATCCATATGGTTTACTTATTCTTATTTATTCTCTCAAGAACCATATCGTATCCGTCATTACCATAATTAAGAGATCTGTTAACTCTGCTGATTGTAGCAGTTGATGCTCCTGTCATATTTGAAATATCCAAATAAGTATTTCCTTCTCTAAGCATCTTTGCAACCTCATATCTCTGTGATATTGATAATAACTCATTTACTGTACAAACATCTTCAAAAAAAGTATAACACTCTTCTTTGTTCTGCAATGTTAATATTGCATCAAACAAATGATCAACTTCTGTAGTCCTAATCTTCTTACTCATTTTATGCCTCCTTTTGGATACATCTTTCTCCCACATTTTAACACGTTAAAGTTTGAAAGTAAAGAGCATTTTGTTACCTTCTAAATTTTTGTCTGTATACCATGTAAATAAGTATTCCGCCCACAAAATTGAGGAGTATTCCCACAAACACCTGCATAAGCATTTCATGCCCAATCCAAAATGTAAAGAATTTTCTCATGTATACGTCTGAAATGTTAAATTTATATATTGCACCATCTGAAATCATAGCAGCAAAAACAGTCAATAATGTTATTCCTGCTCCAAAGAATCCATATGCAACATATCTTAAGCCGTGATAGGTTCTTCTTCTCGTAGATATAAGGAAAAACATACACAGTATTGCGATAAAGATTGCCACCGGAATTCCAATAAGCGCAATTCTATTTGAGTAATTTATCATTTTTGCAATATATTCTGAGGTTGGAATTATCATTTTTGATTTGTAATAGCTCTGTACCTTTTCTGAATATACATCAAAGGATTCCTGCTGTTTAGCATCTAATTGTCCATGATTTTCAACAACATTATTAAGCAGCTTTTGTTCTATGTCATCAGTGTTAATCTCATATTCAACGCCTGCAAGCTGAGCCTTGAATACATTATAAACATCCTGTCTTATTTGCTTGCTGTTATATACTTTTTTCAGGTCTTTTTTTTCAATGCCATATGGAATACCCATACGATAGCTATATGTTTTCATCTCATCTCTAATATCATCAAAATAAGATATTCTATCGCATGTATGTATCACTGCTCTTGCACTGAGCATACTGTACTTGCCCATACCCATAAGAGAAATAAACATAATTGAAAGCATAAGAACAAATGACAATAAATAATTTTTTACAATTTGTCTTCCTCTGTGTCTTCTTCTCATATCACACCTCCTACTGAATTTCCGGACCACTTATCTTTTCAAGATAAACGAACATTCTCTGTTCCTTGTCGCCCACAAATTTTCCAAAAGGATAGCATGTATAGAGAACAAGCTGTTCTTTATCGCCATCAAGTGAATAAGCTTCATCGTATTTGTCTTTGTCATACACTTTAATATCTTTTACCTTGTACTGATACAATCCATATGTTGTTGTAAAATCAAAGACATCATTCTCCTTTACCTTCTCAAGTCCCTCAAAGTATGTAGTATCGTGTGCTCCGATTAATATTGTCTTATTTGCCCCCGGAATAGAGCTTCCACTATATGTTCCTGCACCTTTTTCAAGTATCGAGCCACAATCTCCAAAGTAAACCGGCGCATTTATTTTTAATTTAGAACATGTAAGCTTGCCATACTGCTCGCTGTATTTTGGCCAGACAACATTTTCATACGATATTTCTTTGTCTTTATTATTTATATTAGACAAATCTAATTCGTCTCTCTCATCAATGTATATTGGCTGAGTATTTACAAACCCTGACTGAATGCAGTCAATTAATTCCGATTGCAAGCTGATAATACCATAACCTACTCCTACAACAAACAATCCCATAATAATTGGAACATAAAAGTATTTTAGAATCTGCTTTACACTTATATATGATATAGTTTGAAGTCTTGCACGTCGTGTTTTTCTATTTGCTACTTCTAATTCGTCCTCGTCTTCATCCTCAATATAATTTTTTTCATTGTGAACACGAAGCTTCCTGCTCCATCTTTTTACGTTTGCCAATAATCCTAATATACATATTCCTATTACAGCAGCAAAAATCAATTCAATCGATATATTCCACTTACTATTGTCATTCTTTGCTGAATCAGTATCTTTGATTACTTTTTGCGAATCGATAACTATATATCCGGCCTGGTCAACAGCATAAAAATCATTTATACCACTGTCGTATTCCAATAGTAATCCTATAGCTTCTCCCGCTTTTTGAAAATTTTTAAATGCCTCTGAGCCCTTATCAAAATCAAGACCTAGCTTTTCAATCTTTTTCTGTGCACGGAGTGCTTCATCTAAATATAAGATAAAGTCATCTGCATCAGCTTTTTCAATAGAAACATCCTGTCTGCTAAAATAATTTTCCAGTTGGTTAATATACCTGTCTTCTATTTCAGAAGACAAGCTACTATTAGACAATTTATCGATTATAGTTTGTTCGTTGTCATTTAATGTTCCTGCATATATGTTAGTATCAATCGATAGCACACATATCATACAACATAAAATCGCAAGTATTTTTTTCAAAACACGCCTCCAAGCTACTTTTTTAAGTCACTGCAATTAATAGTTACTCATTAATGTTAGCTGCAGCTTTTATAATATTATTTCTTTACAGTAATCTTTTTAACCTTAGACCACTTTCCATATATTCTAGTCTTTCCTGATAACTTATATGCCTTGACCTTGATATAATACTTTTGTTTCTTATCAAGTTTTTTGATTGTATACTTTGTTTTCGTTACTCTCTTCTGCTCGTATCCCTGGAATTTTTTGTTTTCACACCAGCGAATTAAATATCCCTTTGCACCCTTTATCTTTTTAAGTTTAAGCTTGATGCTTCTCTTTGCAACATTTTTTGCAGAAGTAATTTTAGCCTTACCGGGCTTTTTAACTGTGGCATTATTCTTTGTAGTAAAATTACTCTTTGTTGCTGTAATATTATGTGTTGTTCCACTTTCCTTTGTTGTTACTATCTCAGAAGTAATTACTTTCACTTTTGCTTTTAGACTTGCATCAGATATTGAAATTGTATTGGAAGCATCTTCACTAATGCTTTCACTGCCGTCCTTACCTAATCCAAAGAATAAATAAAGCTCTGATTGATAGTCCGAAGGAATTGTTATTTGAGTATTTAAATTATATGGAACTCCCGCTTTCAAATTAATGACCTGACTGTATAATATTGGTGAATCATGATTACCGTCATCATTTCCAACTACTTTAGCCTGAATTGTCCTATCCTTATCGGAGGTTAAAGTCACTGAATATGTATATGTATAGCCTAGATAATATTTCAGACTTCCAAGTGACGCCTGAGCTGCCCATCTATTATTTCCAACATTATTCATATTTACTTGAATACCTGTATTGGTTGCGTTTGACACTGTTCCGGTCACATTACCGCCCCAATTATCCTTTGAGCTGAAATATGTTCCAAATATGCTTGATGAATCTGCTACTAAGTCAACATCTTCTTCTGAAACGTGTGTAATGGTTTCAGGCTGCTTTGTTGTAGTAGGCTGCTTTGTTGTAGATGGATTACCTGGAGTATCTGAAACCTCACCCATTTGATATACTCTTAAATAATCCACATACATCGTTGTAGTCTTAAATGTTGCTTCATTAGCTGTCTTATTATTTGTAAAGCCCGTACCTGTTCCACCAATTGCTAAATTAAATAAAAAGAAATGTTCTTTTTGGAAGCAATATGCATTATTTGATGTAATATTTTGAGATAAAAATGTCTTTCCATCCAACTGCCACTCCATATGACTCTCATCCCAAATCAAAGTATATGTATGCCATCCATTAATTCCATTATTCTCATTATCAGTAAAATAACCAAAAGATTTTTCTGCGCCTTCAAATCCACTACCATAGGAGCCATGAGAATAATCACCATCCAATCCATTAGTGTTCCAATGTAGACATCCCCCTATATAGTTATTGGAATTTGCATGCTCCATAATGTCAATTTCGCCACAATACGGCCAGCCAATACCCTGGTTCATGTTCTCTCCCATCATCCAGTATGCCGGCCAAACACCATCCTGATTACCATTCTCTACTTTAATTTTCGCTTCCATTTTTCCATATTTAAAGTATTTCTTACCTATAGATTTTATTCTTCCGGATGTATATTTCTGACCACCATAATTTTCTCTTTTTGCGATTATTTGCAAAAAACCATCAGAAACCTTTACATTATCCGTTCGATTTGTATAATACTCAACTTCTCCATTTCCCCAGCCCCAACTTCCATTTCCGATGTCGTACGACCAAACTGAGGTATCCAGAGCTGTTCCGTTAAATTCATCACTCCATACTAAATTCCATCCCAGTGCCGCATCAACCTTCTCTGTCTTTTCAGGTGCTATAATTACAAGCCCCATCACCATAGAAAAAATAACTAGTACAGACAAAATCTTAGCTGTAGTATTTTTAAAAAATCTTTTCATATTGTCATTACTCCTTTTTATACATCCGTTCCTTTGTTTCTAATTATAATATAATCAAAAAAATATTTTTATTTCAAGTGAATAAAAAATATTTTTACAATTAATATTCAACCCCCATTTTTAGTCTTATTTCATCCATTATTTTCATCATATTTATTGTTGTTTCGTGTGGCATTTCAGGGCAATATATTTTACCTGATTTAATTGCCTCTACGCACGCCAAAACCTCATATTCATATCCTGTAATCTGCTCTCCACAATCATATGAATTTATCAAGTTCCAATTGTCATCAAAAACCTTTATGCAGCGAGGGCGATTTACTCCCTCCAATATAATCATTCCGCCGGTGCAGGAAATAACAGCATTTCCATCACTATATGAACACATACCTGAATTCAAATCTGCCATTGCTCCGTTCTTATAGTAAATAGTATACTGGCCCACCTTATCTACACCGTTTTCATTTAAAATGGCTGAAGCACATATCCTTTCAATGTCATCTCCCAAAACAATATCAGCTATCGTAAGGGGATAAATTCCAACATCCAACAATGCACCTCCGGCAAGTTCTTTCCTTACCAGTCTCTCTTTGTGAAGCATAGGGAAATTAAGGTTTGCTGCAACTGATACAACATCACCAACAACCTTTTTATCCACAAGCTCTCTCAGCCTTTTCGTAAGAGGCATAAATCTTGTCCACATTGCTTCTCCGAGGAATAACTGTTTTTCCTCTGCAATGCCAATAATCTCTCTTGCCTGCTTTTCATCTACTGTAAATGCCTTCTCGCACAGAACGTGTTTCCCGTGTTCAAGGCAGAGCTTTGTATGTTCAAAATGAAAAGCATGTGGAGTGGCAATATAAACCACATCTATATTTTCATCCTCCACCATCTCAGCGTACGAGCCATATGCTTTTTTTGCATTAAATTTATTTTTAAATTCATTTGCTCTGTCAATATCACGAGATGCAATCGCATATAAATTCGTCTCTTCCAATGCATTTAATGTAGTCGCCATTGCATTTGCAATATCACCTGCTCCAATTATTCCGAAATTCAATCTGTTTCTCCTAAATAATACAATCTGACTTTCAACATAGAAATAATGCTATGTCAACAGTTTATATGTTATTTGTTCCCAAGCCTCTTTAACTCCGGAATTTCAAATGTGTATGTTGTATTGCAAAAATCACATTTAACCTCAACCTGCTCGCCATCGTTAATGATATCCTGCAAATCCTTTTTGTTGAGACTAGCCAATGCCTTTGATACTTTTTCCTTGCTACAGTCACATTTAAACTGTGTATCTAATGTATCTGTAATCTCAACATCCAACTCTCCCATTACGTGCTTTAACATTTCCTCCGGACTCATTCCCTGTTCGAGTAAATCTGTCACAGATGTTATTTTTGAAATATTATTTTCAAGCGCTGATATTGTGCTCTCGTCAGCAAAAGGCATAAGCTGCACAATAAATCCACCTGCCTGCTTTACTGTGTTATCCTTTGACATGAGTACTCCAAGCGCAACTGCTGATGGCACCTGCTCAGATGAAGCAAAATAGTAAGTCAAATCCTCTGCGACTTCACTTGTTCCGAGTGGAACCTGGCTAGCATATGGTTCTTTCAATCCCATATCCTTTATTACTGTTAGCGTACCGTATCCAATAGCCGCCCCTACGTCAAGTTTACCAGCATAATTTGGTGGAATAATGACGTTAGGGTTGCCCACGTAGCCTTTTACGTTTCCTTTTGAATCTGCTGTAACTGTCACACCGTTTATAGGACCGTCCCCCTTCATCATAAGAGTGAGTTTGTCCTTGTCCCCCTTCATCATGACACCCATCATAGCACCACCTGTCAACAATCTTCCAAGCGCTGCTGTTGCAACCGGGCTTGTATTGTGATGCTGTCTTGCTGTCTCAACCATCTCTCTTGATGTGATTGCAAACGCTCTAATCTGTTTATTTGCTGCTGTAGCTCTTACTATATAATCCATTTTATTTCTCCTATTTCTTTCTGCATTCTTTTGCAATAATATAAATTCTATCATTATCTTCATTTGCATCATTCTCAGTGAAGGCTTCATAAGATGCCACAAACTGTAATCCAGCCTCATCTAGTGCTGATTTTATCTCTTCAATAGAATATGCTCTCTGATAATGCTCCTCACTGTACTTGCTATATCGACCATCCTCATCTTTTACAAAAAATGAAATCTGATACTCGTTTATACACTCATCCTCATCATAATAATTGTCCCAGATAAAGCTGCATTCTTCTCTATCCTCAGCAATTATAGATTCACCCAAATCACTAAAGTACTTCTTTGTTTTCAAATCAAATATTAATACTCCACCCGGATCAAGATAATTGTTTACATTTCTGAACACATCAACTAAATCCTCGTACTCAGTTATGTAATTGATTGAATCACAAACGCTCACCACTGCTGCAACCGTTCCGTACAATTCCAGCTCTCTCATATCCTGCATCAGATATAAGATATCATCATCTGCTCTCTTTTCCATGGCAATATTTAACATGTCGTAGGAGTTATCCACACCTATCATATCAAATCCCGCATTAGAAAGTCTTGATGTTACGCTTCCTGTTCCACAGCCCATATCCAATACTATATTGTTTCCGTGAATATTGCCTTTTTGAGGATCAATTCCATTTTTCTTTAACAATTTTATTATATATTCGCACCAGCCGTCATAATCTATGTTGTCCATAAATTTGTCATAAACCTGTGCAAACCCTGTATATGCTTCCATTTTTCTACCTTTATTTTAATGAATTATGTGCGCCCTCAAATTTTTGTTCACATTATCGACTCACATTTTTTTAAATTCATTCTCAAATATCTATATTTACCTACAATCCTATTCATTCTATCAATATTTAAAGGCAAGTGCAACCTTGATAAATGCCCATCTCTCATTTATACTATATTTTACAAAAACGCAGATTTGAAAGGACTTTCAAAATGATAGATATTTTTCAAAATATAAGGTCTGTTTGTAAAAAAAGATTATTTATTCCGAGCATTCTTGCTTTGCTAATGATCTTTATTTTAATGTCATGCCCATTTTTTAAAATATTTAATCCCGCAAAAAGCGATGATATTTATTCTATAAAAAAAGATGATGAGTATGTCAATGTAACAGCAAAGAATTTATATTATACAGGATACAATTTAATCAAAACAGGTGGTAAGACTTATGGATATTACTACACCTTAAATGACGACAAGGCTATTTTTTCAATAATTCCTATTACATCAAAGACTCCAACGACTTTGAAGAATTATACATTTAAGGCGAAGGTTGCTTCACCTGACAAGTCATACAAAAATATGTTAAGAAATTTTTCTAAAGACTTGAATTGGAATGAAAAGGGTATTTCTTCCGTCACTGCAGATTACGTGCTTGACAGTGCAAACTATCATCCAATTTTATATACTTTTATTTTTTGGATAGTACTTATTATTCTGCTTTCATCCATAAAAATGATAATCGAATCAATAGTCTGGTATTTCAATCCTGGCATTTATCCAATTTGTTCATTTTTAGGCAAAGAACATCAGCTTGAAATAATTGACGAGGCTCAGTACGAACTAGACCACACAACCTATATACAGATTAACGATATGTATATAACCGAAAATTATTTTATTGATAATGGTCCTTCAAAAATAAGTGTAATTCCATTGATGGATATTGTATGGTGCTATAGGCTTAGTGGTATATCAATGAGACTATTACAAAAAGACAAATTTTCACTTAATTTCACTATTCGAAATGGTTCAGTTATAACAATCAACAACAAATCAAGTGACGAATCGCTAGAGTTGATCAATGCAATCAAAGCAACCGAATATGACATTATAGTGGGACATTCAGACGCAAAAAAACGGCTGGCTAAAAAGCGACTCAAAAAACAATAAATATAATCAAGTAAAAAAGAAGCTTATATATTTGGGGAGATGTGGTTTTACCCTCTTTCCAAAATATACAAGCTTCTTTTTTATTATTGTTTCTACTCATAACCTTTGCCTGGTTACAAATTTTGTATTCCAATTATATTAAAACA
Source organism: uncultured Eubacterium sp. (assembly GCA_964631845.1). Lineage (GTDB taxonomy): Bacteria > Bacillota > Clostridia > Lachnospirales > Lachnospiraceae > Eubacterium_G. The sequence continues at coordinate 3,152 of CAZWAG010000031.1, read as the reverse complement.
TTGTTACTTATTATCTTCCACAGCAATGTTTATATTTCTTACCTGAGCCACATGGACATGGATCATTTCTTCCGACTTTCTTTTCCTTTACGATTGTTCCGGAAAGCTTCTGCTCCTTGTATAATTCTTTTCTTCTCTCTTCTGTGAGAATGTCATCCCATTCTTCTAATCCATAAAGCCAGTCAGCCTTTGCTTCAACCATGTTCTTATACAAAAGCTCCGGTTCATATTCAAGATTTACCTTTGTTGTCTCTGATAATTTATCAATAGGATTAGCTTTCTTTAAGCTGTCGTTAATTCCATCAAGAAAGCCAACCATTATCAGTACTTCAACATCGTACTTTTCAGCTAATTCCTGAACTGTTCCTTTTACAACAACATCCCTGTTGCCAAGGATGTCTTTATATATTTCCTTTTCCTGTGCAAAGTAAGCAGCCCAGAATTCATTATACTGCTTCTGTGTCTGCTCCTGATTGTATGCTAACTCTCTCCATGTTTCTAATAAATATTTCTTTGCCATTATTTCCTCCTATGTGAATAATATAATAAACACATTTTTATTTTTTCCAAAATAATCATACAAGAATTAATCCATTATTGCAATATTAATTAATTTATACTATTCTTATTTTGAATATTAACAATTTGTTTTTTAATAAAAGGAGCATTAAAATGGAAAAGATTCAAAGAATACTTGCGATTATTGGCATTGTTATTATCGCTGTCAGCGCACTTCTTACTCTTATATTTGCAATTTTAGGAAGCTTGGTTGGTGGCGAGTTTTTCACTAATGCGTGGAAGGCAAGCGCTTTCTGTATGATTATGTTTCCTTGCCTCTTGTATGCAATGTTTCTTATTTACAAGGTACTTAACAAGAGATAGCAAAGGTCTATCACAAACAACTAGGACTGATATATGTAACGAAATTATTTTTCAGTATTCTAAGCATAAAAAGAGAGAACATCTTTGTAAGGGATAATCTTACTCAGCATATTCTCTCTTTTTATATTTTACTTAATCTCTTTTTATCTGATCACTTTTTAGAGTGATGATTTACGATGAATAATTTCGTGTCTTCCCGGACCGTTACTTACCATTGTTACAGGAACACCTAATTCTTTTTCTATGAATTCGATATAATTGCGGCAGTTTTCCGGAAGCTTATCGTATTCCGTGATACCTCTTATATCTTCCTTCCAACCCGGCAATACTTCGTATACAGGTTTTGCCTTCTTAAGCTTTGCTGTAACAGGGAAGTCTTTTGTAACTTCGCCGTCGATTTCATAACCAACGCATACCGGAATTTCATCCAAGTATCCCAATACATCCAATACTGTAAGTGCAACCTCTGTTGCGCCCTGCATTCTAACTCCATATCTTGAAGCAACTGCATCAAACCATCCCATTCTACGAGGACGACCTGTTGTTGCGCCAAACTCACCACCATCGCCTCCGCGACGTCTAAGCTCATCAGCTTCCTCGCCAAAGATTTCACTTACGAACTCTCCGGCTCCTACTGCACTTGAGTATGCCTTAACTACAGTGATGATATCCTTTATTTCATATGGAGGGATACCTGCACCAATTGCACCGTAAGCTGCTAATGTAGAAGATGAAGTTACCATTGGGTAAATACCAAAATCAGGATCCTTCAACGTTCCAAGCTGTCCTTCTAAAAGAACTGTCTTTCCTTCCTTAAGTGCATTGCTGATATATAATGATGTATCGCATACATATGGTTCAACGATATCTCTATATTCATGTAATGTATTGAGTAATTCATCCGGGTCAATAAGTGGTTTGTGATACATATGCTCAAGCATAATGTTTTTCTGTTCAGCCACTCTTGCAACTTTTTCCTTTAATGTATCCTCATCAAATAACTCTGATACCTGGAATCCAATCTTTGCATATTTATCTGAATAGAAAGGAGCGATTCCTGACTTTGTTGAGCCAAAAGCTTTTCCGCCTAATCTTTCTTCTTCATATGCATCAAAGTCAATGTGATATGGCATAAGAATCTGTGCTCTATCTGAAACTAAAATGTGTGGCTTTGGAACACCCTGTGATACTATCTCATCAATTTCTCTCTGAAGATAAGGAATGTTAAGTGCAACACCATTTCCTATAATACATGTAGTATGCTCATAGAAAACACCTGATGGAAGTAAATGTAATGCAAACTTACCATAATCATTGATAATAGTATGTCCGGCATTGCTACCACCCTGAAATCTTACGATGATATCAGACTGCTCTCCTAACATATCTGTAATCTTACCTTTTCCTTCGTCGCCCCAGTTAGCACCGACTATTGCTCTAACCATGTGGTCTCCTCCTTAATGTTTCTCATTAAATTAATATTAACTAATAGAGTATGCCCCTATTAAACCGATAATATTATACTATTTGATAGCACAAATTTCTAGTACTATTTGAAAATACGTTGCTTTATCGTGCAAGTTTTTATTTTTCTACTAATCCCGGTCCAACAATTGTATTTCCCCATGTAAAATCAATCTCTTCATATGAAGGCTTTACACTCTTTAATATATTGTCATACAGATATTTATGTCCATCCAAAGTGTTCATTAAATGGTTTTGATATAGTACATCTGCAACATCATATACTGACAATTCTCCTATATCACCATAAATGTATGTACCATCTTCCAATACCGCATATGCTCTCACACGATATCTTGCTGTAAGTGCCTTGCTGGATGTATTTACAAAAGTCATAGTTCTTACAAAATATGTTGCAGTTGATGACTCCCCTGGTTTTGCTTCTATTGTTCCTGCGGGTGTTGAGTCAAATGTCGCAATATAATAATTGTCAGAACCAACCTTCATATCCGAATCCGTAACACCTGTATCTTTTCCATTTATATTAGTTAATGCATATACAAATCCCCATTTGCTTACATTTCTACCATTAATAGTAGGTTCAACCGAACCTATTACTCTAAAGCCTTCATAGGTTGTGCTTATCTGATATCCCTCAACCTTGACATATTCTTCATCTGCTTTATCAGGCTCCTTTGTCGTTGGAGTTTCTGTTTGTTTTTCAGTAGTAGGTTCCTGTATTGTTGGAGCCTCTGTAAGTTTTTCAGTCGTTGGAGCTTCTGTAGGCTTTGCTGTTGTAATCTTCT
>CAZWAG010000030.1:0-21478 GCA_964631845.1 uncultured Eubacterium sp. | reverse complement strand
GACAAGCCGGTCCTGTGATTGTAAATGAAAGATTCATTGCATTATTGGCTTCTTTTTCTGCCTTAGTTGTTTCATCATCTGTGTCTAATATTTCCTGATATCCGGGTACAACCTGATCATAGATAGCCGCCTTAACTGTCCATGCCTGATTTCCTGTAGCTGAAGTTGTTCCACCGGCAATAGCAGTCTTATATGCTTCTTTCATTTCATCTGTAAATGTTGCGTGCTGACCTACACTATTAATTGTAATGCTTGCTGTTGCATCATTATTGTATGTAACATCTACATCTGAACCTGTTGTAATGTCACTTGCCAAATTGCTCTCGCACAATGTAAAGTTCCAAACACTGTCAATACCTGTGTTGTTCCAAATATTGGTAAGATTTCCGTAAATATAATTTACATATAATGAGAAATCCTTCTTGTATGTCGCATTTGCTTCCTCTAATGTTGTTGGGGCAACCTCACCAGTTGTAAGAGCCTTTACGTAGATTGTATGGTCTCCAACTGTAGTTGCATCGCCATTTGAATTTGTTGCATTTGCAAAGCTAAATGCATTGATATCCATTGTCAACTCTGTAGTTGCTGCAACAAGCTTTCCATCTGCATATACTGCATATGAAGTTGCACCATCTACCGCCGACCAAGATACTGTACAGTTTCTCTTCTGCTCCCATCTTGTTGCTAAATTAATAGTTCCTGATGAAGATGACGAGCCATTAGAAGACTTTTTGATGTACACAGTGTATGTCTCACCACCTACAGCTGTAACTGTATATAGTGTTTCCGCACTTGCTATATTTGATACCGGAACAAATAATCCTGCGCCATCCGGTGTGAGTGCTGTATCACCAATAGTTGCACTTGACAATCCGGTAGGGAAAACAAAGTGAATATCTGTCGCATTTGCAAAGACATCATTAAGCCCTGTTGCTGAAGCATAATAATAAATTGAGTCACTATCAGTTGTAATATCTTTAATTGCTACCCAATTAAGTCCATCCGGTGCTTCCAACTCCTGTACATAATCAACTGTATCTAACAACTGATAATTTGCAGCTGCTACAGCTGCATTGTCAGATGTATCAACGGCATCTGTAGTGTAATCTACCGTTACAGTGGAATTTGGTTCTAATTCGTAGCCAGCCTGTGTAAAGTTATATGATGTTGCATCAGTAACATACACAACCTGATCACTGTATTCGCTTGCCTCTTCTTCAGCCATTGCACTTATTCCAAAAGTACTTACTGTGAGAAGCTCATTTAATTCTTCGTCGAAGTAATTGTAATCCGATGTCTGTTCAACGCTTGCTGATTTTCCTCTGAAGGATACCTTGTAAGCAGTTGCGCCTTCTACAGCATCCCACGATACCACAACATCTCCATCTTTTGAGAGAGTCGCACCATAGTTTACATTCCATTCTTCAGAAAGCCATTCTACTCTTTGTTCAATCCACGTTTTATAGTCTGCAACATATGAATTATAATTATCATATGCCTTATCATTAACATTACTATAGGCATCCGCAGTATCTTTTACACCGATATTCCATCCGGCACCAAGTGCCTCTACAGAAGCATAGTTTCTAGTAATAGAACCTGATATTTCATTTACCAAGCTATCAACTACACCATTGTTAGCATAAATAGATTTAAACTCCGGAAGTAATTCTTTATATCTTGCAATTACCAATGATTTGAATTCTGCATTTTTCATAAGAATCTCAAACCACTTGAATGAAGTTGCCTTGTAACCTTCAGGACTCTGTTCCTGTACACTGTAATATTGTGTATATACATTACCCGAAGATAAATCGTAATCCCACATAGGACCGCCATATAACTTCTTAGTAACTGTTCCCTCTGAATCCTTTGTTTCCTTAATATAGAATCTGGTTGAGCTAAATGAAATATCCTGATTCTTAAAGAACTCACTTACGAGATAGAAATCCACAAAAGAATTTACATCAATATATTCTTTTATAGTATTCCAATCATTTCCCTGCAATGCTGTTTCAAATTCGTTTAAATAGGATAACGTATTTGCTAACTTTGTAGAATATTGTGATACATATGCTGCATGTTCTTCTGAATCTGAAGGGTCTGCCTCCGGTGAGTTTACTGCGAAAAATACATCATACAATGTTGTTCTTGCAGTTAAATGCTCATCAGTTGCAACATCTCTTCCATTTGCATCCAGTTCTAACAAAATCTCATCATTAGCTTCATTTTCAGCATCTATCTCAACTCGATTTGTACCGGTTTCCACTGATTCAATCATCAGGTAGTTGCCCATATATCTTCCATTGAGGTACAAATCAATATATCTGCTATGACTGTTGTATTGAATTCCCATTGTTTCTGTACCAAAGTCCATAGCAATTTTATTTCTAATTAAAGACTTATCAAAAGCGTTTGCAAGCAAGCTCCACTTTTTAGCCTTTCCCATTCCATACAAATCGTATTTAGAATTAAAAGATATATTGAAAGCTTTTTTGTCAGCTCCCGCCGTAGAATTTCCTCTAACTTTAATAGTGGTCTTTGCTAAATCTTCATATACATCCTTATATACGCCTTTTTGGTCTACAACTGTAATTGCAGCAGTAACCTTTGTTTTAGTCAATCCTGTAAGAGGATTGATTGATGCATCGTCTGTCTGAATATAAACCTGTGCTATATCATTTGCTGTTCCTGCTGTTTCCGGAACATTAATAGTTACATTAGCGCCTGGTTCAGTCTCAACAGCGCTTTCTGCCTCGCCAATAATAGCACTAATACTAATATTGTGCTCTCCTGATGTAATATCCGGTTTAAACGCCTTTAATTCATCTACTGTGAAATAATCTCCACTTCCACCAAGTGTAATATCTGTTTTTTCGCCATCCAAATACACTGCATATGATGTTGCTTCATCTAATCCTTCAAACTTTGCAATATACTTTCCTGTATTTGCAGAATAGTCATTGATTGATAATGATCTAGGATTCTTTGAAACCTTAAGCAGGAATTTAATTTCTGTGCCGTCCTGCTTAAACAAAGAAATTGTGAAGTATTTTACATATACACCTTCAGGTAATTTAAATAAACTCTGATTTAGAGAAATACAATCATACTCATAAAATACAGTTGATGTGCTCATTCCGTATTTAATGCCATTGATAACAACACCTGTCACATTTTGACCACATACCCATGACAATACCGGCTGTCCATCAATAACAGTATCTTTATAATGATAATTTGGTGTTGTATTTACACCGTCATATAAGCCTGTCTGTCCATCGTTAGTTGAAATTGCAGCACGCTGTTCTCCTGAAATAAAAAACTCTGTTCCATAAATTGATGTATAACTCTTATTGTTTCTATCATCAAAATATACCCAGTCTGTAATAGTGCCAGGATCAATAGCAACCTGTCCGTCATATTCTTCCTCTTCAACGATAGACCATGTCTTCAATAAGTATTTGTTTCTGTTTTCTAACCACGTTTTATATTCATTAACATATCCCTGATAGTTATCAAATGTTGTTGCTGAACCATAACGTCCATATGCTGACTGATCCACAAAAGTATATCCCCAGCCATTTGTTGTTCCATCTGAAGCTTTATATGCTTTTTCAAAGTTCGCAACTGCCGACTTGTTAATTGAAGCTGCAAATGTATCTATTGTTCCATTTGTAGCATAAAGATTTTTAATTGTTGTCTGCAGCTCCTGATATCTGCTTTTAACTTTTTTTGCAAATGTATCATTGGCCATCAATTTAGCAAACCACAAGAAGTTTTGAGCATAGATCTTGTCATAGCCCTGTCCTTCGTCGCCAACAATATTTCCTGCAGACAAGTCTGCATCCCAAAGTGGTCCGGCATACATCTTTCCACTCTTGATATAGAACCTTGTCGAGCTAAAGTTTATATCCTTAACCATAAACAATTCTGCAGTAATATAGAAATCAACAAATGATTCAACATCTATAAACTGACTGATTGTTTCATAATTATTGGCATCCAGAGCAGCTTCAAAAGCTTCTAAATATGCCTCAACACCTGTTACATAAGCTGGTCTTGTTTCATCCGGCTTATATCCATAAGATGTACCCTCTGAACGTTCCGGTGAATTCAATGCAAAACGTTCATACGTCGTATCCAGATAGTAAGCCTCCTCTTCCATTCTGTCTGCTGCCTCTTTTGTATCATTGGCCAACTCTAACAACATATCATACAAATCATATGTCGTTTCCCCTATTGTCACAGATGTCTTTGCTGTCTCATCTTTTATATCGTCTTTATCAACACCATCTGTTGCTTTTTTACCATATGTATATCCATCATTAATATTTACTCTATCAGCTCCTGTTTCAACTGATTCAACCAATGAGTAAGAACCTAAATATTTTCCATCAATATATAATTCAACCGGTCTGATATTACTTGTAAATATATTGCCGTTAGTCTGACTTTCTTCAAGACCTCTCTGGAAATCAAATGAAATCTGGTTTCTGATCAAGGATCTATCAAAAGCATTAGCAAGAAGACTCCACTTTTTCGCCGAGCCCATTTCAAATAAATTGTGTGCTGAATTGAATTTGATATTATATGCTTTCTTTGCAGCTGTAGATGTAGAATTACCACGGACATTAGTTGTTCCGTAATCATACGCTTCCACAGTTCCATCAGCCTTTTTAACAGTAATACCCGAATCAATTTTTGCCTTTGTTGTATCTGTATAAATATTTAACGAACTGTTTCCCGAATTTCTGGATGTATTAATATATATCTCTGCAATATCCGTGTTCTGAGAAGCAGTACCTGTTGTGTAGTAGAATGTTGATGCTTCCGTTGCAGGAGATACCACCTCAACTCCATCTATCGTAGCAACAGCCTTTGCAGTAACATTGTAATGGGCATCAGAAGTCAATCCCAACGCCGAAACTGTTTCAGCTGAGATTGTTTCCCCATTTGCAACTGTTGCAACCGGTGTTGCTCCGTTATTTATAAAAATCTGATATGAAGGTGTAACGCCTTCCGGATATGTATTAGCGTCTGTAACAACTACCTTATATCCCTGAGACGCGTCTGTGAGATTATATAAACGTGCAGCACTTGGTGCAGTAAGCGTTGTGAATTGGAAGTAGTCAATATTCGCAACATATCCTGCAGCCACAAATTTCAAATATACATCATGCTCTCCCTCGGCAATAGGTTTGTCTAACAATCCGCTAACCGTCTTGTATGTTCCGTTACTCCAGCCCTTTTCATCAGTATCTGTCTGTGGTAATTCAATTGTTCCAACCTTGTTGGCTGATTCCATTCCATCAACATATACTTCGATTGAACCACCTGCAGATTCTGAAGCAGGTGCAACATAATTTATACTTAATCCTGTTGCAATCTTGTCAAAATTCAATGTATATCCTGCATATCTGCCATTGTAGCATCCGCCAAGGTTTCCACCACCACTAAGATTTTCATTTGTATCCTTAGAAACGTTATTTGATTTTTCTGAAACAAAGTCTTCTGCTTCAACTTTTTCGAAGGCTGAAGATGAAGTGTTTACACTTGGTTCTGTTGACCACTGCGTTAAGCTCGCATTAGTAACAGTAACATCACACTCCTCGCTGGAAGAACTTACAAATCCCATCATAATTCCAAACAAATATTTATTAACAACACTGTTTGCCTGGAATATTGTTGTGTATGTATATGGTTTATTAGCTTCAACCGTGAAAGTTCCATTATTATCTTCTGTATTTATTACAGACCAATCACCACCATTGTTTTGATCACTCTGAATAAACAATTGAAAACTTCTTGCAACAGATGCTGTTAATGTTACGGTTGCCTTGTACCATTTTCCCTGTTCCAATGTAATTCCATTATATACAGCCTGTGATGCATAATTTGTTCCAGATGCATATGCCGGTATAGTAGCAGTAATACTACTTGCGGTTGTAGTTGCTCCTGAAGGCAAAGTATTCCATTTTGTAAAATCTTCAAGTAATTCTTTTCCTTCTTCAAACGGTGCTGATGTAGTAGTTTCCGGTTCAACAACAGAACCTCCGCCAGAAGGTGTACCTTTTTTCAATACAAATTCTAATGTTCCTGTAGCACCAGTAAACTTGAAATAGTAATAGTCATTATCGTCTAGCTGACTTACCATAATGCCATATATAGCTGCCGCCTTATCTGACCATGTCAATTTGTCAGTAACGTCTGTACCTGAACTATTTGAAACTGTCATAGTAGTTTCGTTTAATTTTGAATTTCCACTACCTACGAGTTGCATATAGTTAGTTCCATAAAAATTAAAGTGCGAAAAATCTGTTAAAGTGTTACTTAGAATAGAATATCCATATGTACTATCCATAGTCACATCCACAGTAGTATATGTCAAACTACTGTAGTCAGCCGCACTTACAGTCTTAGGCGTATAACTCATACTAGTAATAACCATAGCCAACGCTAAAACTATTGATACGATTCTTCTCATTGTTTTCTTCATATCTTTCTCTTTCCTTTCCTTTTTTACCTATCTTCTGTATCTGCTTCCCTTTCTTTTCAGTTCAATTAACAATACTCCAAACACTGTATGGGGGATTGTTAATTGAACCGAAAAAATATATCTATTCGACTTCTTTGTCAGCAAAATTATATGGGTAACTGTCAAAAGGGTACACTTCACCAAAGTATAGTTAGTCTATCATAAAAAATATACCATGTTTCAAGCTTTTATTCAAGTAATTGAGAGCGTGCTTCTGTCGAAAAAAGGTTTTTATTTCACACTATTTTTAAAATACTTTACAATATGCAGAATGTTTATGAAAGATAACCTATTCATAGTCGTTTTCTCCTATAGTTGATTATGTGGCGCTTCCTAACATATGCAAGACATACCTAGCACAGCGCGTTTTTCACTCTAGCTAGGTATGAAGTTTGACTCTCCTTCTGACAGGCATACCTAGCACGGCGCGTTTTTCCATCCCGCTAGGTATGAAGCTGAAGATTGTTCCAAACAAAAAGAGTACCTTGAAGGTTGCACTAATTATCAAGCTTCATATTTTGCTTAACAAATATAGTACACTCCAAAATACTCTTTTTTCTGTTAATATTATTATCTGCCAGCCAATGCCTTATTCCAGCAAGACATTTACTTGCAAAATCAAATCTTCATCCAATCTTAACTGGTTAATGCTTTATTACAACAGCAATCAACTAACTAATTTTTTCCCAACTACAATCAACGAACTAATGTTTTATCCCAGCTATAATCAACTTCCTTGTAGTTTTCATCTACCCTTGTAAGAATATTTGTATATAATGCTTCGTGTCCGGCATATGTGCTCATAAGGTCATTCTGGTATAATGCATCAGCAATCTTGTTGATTGAATATGAATATACTCCTGAATACTTAACTGTTCCATCCGCCGCCTTAGCATACGCTCTTACATAATATGTAGCTGTGTAATAATTGCTCTTCTTGCTGCTTGATACACTCATTGTTCTAGCGTAATAATCAGCTGTGCTTGAGCCAAACGAGCAATCAAGTAATCCCTTTTCGGTTGCAGCATAATCTACGACAAATTTGTTATCACTACCAACAACCATATCTGATGCTGTAATTGGTTCATCGCCATATACAAGACCATATACTAAGCCCGCTTCCTCGTATTCTCCTTCAACAGAATAGACAATTCTAAGACCCATATCTCCTTGTACACCATTGTATGATGCCGACATCTGGAAGCCTTCAACATTTACATCTACACTGTTTGCATCTTCAAGTGAATCCTCTTTTGCAACAAGTGTATTGTTCCAGTTATAATCAACTGCTTCTGCGTTAGGATCAACTGCACTGATTACTTCATATAATGCATCATGTGCTGCTACTGTACTCATCTTGTTGTTATCGTAAAGATCCTTTGCAATTGCGTATACGTTATATGACTCAACTGCGCCATATACTACAGAACCATCTTCAAGCACTGCGTATGGTCTTACACTATAATCCACATCATAGCCTAAACCAATCGGCATTGACATTGCATAATATGTGGCTGTTTCTGAATCACCCATCTGAGCGTCAATTATTCCAGCCTCTGTAGCAGCATAACTTGTCACATATGCATTGTCTGTCCCGAGAATCATTTCTTCGTCAACACTCTGAAGCTGACCTGTAAGACCAATAACAAGACCAAATTCTGTCACGTTCTGTTCATTCACCAGTTCTTCTCTCTGGTATACTGTTCTGACACCAATTTCGTCATTGTTTTCACCCAACGATGTTGACATTTGGAATCCAGTAATCTTTGCATCAGTTGTCACAAGGTCATATGCATTATAAACTGAAATCTTTCCTGTCCAGATATTATTTGCCTCATTTGACTCTGTTACATGTTCTCTTTCATCCACCTTTATCTGGACATCATGCTCACCAACTGTTGCACCATTCCAACCCATAGTGAATGAATAATCTGCATTTTCACCCGGATTTACCGGTCCCTTATATTCAACTGTGTAGCTCTTCTGTTCACCATCAACAGTAAGTGTTGATGAAACAACATCTTCCGAAGGAACAGCAACCGCGCATCCATTATTCTTAACAACTAATGAAACACTAACGTTGTCTCCTACCACATAGTTTTTCTTGTTAAACACAACATCAACAATATCCAAGTCCGCGTACGCTGTTGTTCTTCCAAGTTCTACTGAATCATCGCCTGTATTTGCAACAACTGTTACTGTACTTTCATTTGCAAGAATATCTGTTATAACTACTGATGTTCCGTCAACGTTAACTGTCTTTGATGTGTTGCCATTTTCCGAATCATAAACTGTATATGTCACATCATATGAATCAGCACTTACATCTGTCCATGAGAGTGTTACATTGCCTTCAATATTCTTGATATTAACATCCCCATATTCATTTTCAACGCCCCACTGCTGTGACAACCAGTTAACTCTGTTTTCAACCCATGTCTTATATTCATCCACATATTCCTCATATGTATCATATATAACTGTTGAACCGTGAATATTTTCACCTAGGACATGTGATGCACCGTAAAGAGCTGTTAATACCCAGCCTGTCTCCTTATCTTCGGTTGTTGCAAATTCATTGTATGCCAATGAATAGTTTGCATCTGCTGATTTTTTAAGCTGAGCATATGTCTGGTCAATTGCTCCGCCCTTCTTATACAGATTTGCAGCTGTAGGCAACACCTCTGCCCATCTTGCTACTACTTCTGCCTTAAATTCCGGAACCTGCATCAATGCACCAAACCATGGATTTTGATTCTGTGCAAAGAACTCAGTATATCCAGGAGAATCACCGGAGTTACCACTAGACAAATCTAAATCCCACAACGGACCTGCATATAGTATTGGTGTTCCTTCTGCATTTTCCTTTACATAATATCTTGTTGAACTATAACCAATATCCTTTGTCTTAAACAATTCTGATGTGATATAGAAATCAACAAATGACTCGATATCAATATACTGTTTAATCGCTTCATAATCCTTTGATTTTAATGCGACTTCAAAATCATCCAAAAATGCTGTTGTCTTGTTAAGCTTATCTGCATATGTCTCCATATATTCCGTGTAAGCCGCCATATTGTCAGTTCCATCTTCACCCGGCTCATTTACCGTGAAAATCATACCCATGCCTGACTTGTACATTTCATATGATGCAAGTGTTCCCTCTGCATCTAATGTAACGTTTGCAAGATGGGCATCTGTTCCGACATCTCTGCTTGCATTATCAATTTCTAATAATACTTCCGTATTTGTTGTATTTTCTGCATCAATATCTACTCTTGTCGAACCTGCTTCCACTGATTCAATAAGCAAATATGAGCCAAGATATTTGCCATCAACATATAAGTCAACAGGTGTACACTGACTAGAATATGTATGTCCGCTTACATGTGTACTCTCCAAATAGTCGTGGAAACCAAATGCAACCTGGTTTCTCATCAATGTCTTGTCAAAGCAGTTTGCAAGCAAGCTCCATTTCTTAGCACTTCCCATGCCAAATAGATTTTGTTTACTGTCAAACTTGATATTATAAGCCTTCTTTTGAGCCATTGAGGTTGTGTTACCTCTTACGTTGAATGTACCAAAGTTACATACTTCTACATTTCCCTCAGCATCTTTGACAACTATCTCTGAATCAACCTTTGTCTTGCTTGTATCCTGATATAAGTTTACATTTTCTGTATCACCGGTTCTTGATGTGTTTACAAACACCTGTGGAAGACCGGTATCATAAGGTGCCACTGCTTCTTCTGTATATGTAAACTTAGATGTTGTAACAGGGTCTGAATAAACAACTGTTCCGTCTTCATACACAAACTTAGCCTTCATTGTTCCTGTGTATTGATTACCTACTGTAAGTTCGGCATCTGACAAATCAATGTAAGACTTTGATTTACTTACTTCATAATCATGACCATTTACTGTCACTACAATTGTGTATGTATAGTTTTCATATCCTGTCAGGTCATTTTTATCTGTGAATACAACCTGATATCCTTTTCCTGCATCAACCGCATTATAAATATATGCTTTTGTAGGGGCAACAAGTGCGATTCTATTGCTCACAACTACTTCGACACCTTCTGATTCTTCCGATTCAGCATCTTCGTTTGCAGCTGTAACGGTAACTGTATATGTTCCTGCCTCTGCAAAAACAGCAGCATCAATCTGGAAGTTTTCTGCCGATGTCTCTCCTACCTTGTTACCATTGACATATATGTTGTATGTCAACGCATCCTCAGAACCTACCCATGTGAAATAATATGGCATTTCCGATGTGCTGGCATTTACAAGTCCTGTAGGAACTGCAGGAGCAACAGCTTCGCCAATTGTAAATGTTCCTGTGAAGATGTTGTTTCCTTCACTCTTTTCAACTACATGACCTCTCTCGTCAATATTTGCCGTAATAGTGTGCTCACCCTCTGTAGCCGTCCATTCTACAGCAAAATTATAATCTGCAATATTATTTGGTAACAGTGCATCTTTATATGCTGCAGTCCAACCGATTTGTGTGCCGTCAATGCTAGTTGTAGATGAAACAACGTCTGTATCCGGAACTGCTACCGCGCAGCCTATATTCTTTACTTCTAAATAAATTGATACCTTATCTCCGATAATAGGAGTTTTCTTGCTAAACGAGAAACCTGTAATTACAAGATCGGCCAATGCCGTCTTTGTATCTATTACCTCTGATGTTCCGTCTTCATAATTTGCTTTTAATGTAACATCTGTATTGTTTGCAAGTGTATCTGTGATTACTAATGATGTTTCTGTACCTGCCACATTTACAGTCTTCTCACCTTCTTCGTAAACTGTGTATGTCACATCATATGACTTTGCACTCACATCCGTCCATGAAAGTGTTATATCTCCATCCTTATTTTGAAGAACTACATCTTCATATGTATTTTCAACACCCCACTGTGATGACAACCAGTTTACTCTGTTCTTAACCCATGTTTTATATTCATCCACATATTCCTCATATGTATCATAGATAACTGATGAGCCGTGAATATTTTCACCTAGGACATGCGATGCACCATAAAGCGCTGTTAATACCCAGCCTGTCTCCTTATCTTCAGTTGTTGCAAATTCATTGTATGCCAATGAATAGTTTGCATCTGCTGATTTTTTAAGCTCTGCATATGTCTGGTCGATGTCTCCACCCTTTTTGTATAACTGTGTAACACGTGGAAGAATCTCTGTCCATCTGTCAACTACTGCCGACTTAAATTCCGGTACAGCCATCAACGCACCAAACCATGGGTTCTGTGTCTGTGCAAAGAAATCGTTATATCCAGAAGAATCCCCTGAGTTACCACTTGATAAGTCTAAATCCCACAATGGTCCGGCATAAAGTATAGGAGTTCCTTCTGCGTTTTCCTTTATATAATATCTTGTAGAACTGAATCCTATATCTTTTGTCTTAAACAGTTCTGATGTGATATAGAAATCAACAAATGACTCAATATCAATATACTGTTTAATTGCTTCATAGTCCTTTGATTTTAATGCGACTTCAAAATCATCCAAAAATGCTGTTGTCTTGTTAAGCTTATCTGCATATGTCTCCATATATTCTGTATAAGCCGCCATATTGTCAGTTCCATCTTCACCCGGTTCATTTACCGTGAAAATCATATTAAGTCCTGACTTATATAATTCGTATGATGCAAGTGTTCCATCCTCACTCAATGTTACATTTGCTAAGTGTGCATCTGTACCTACATCTCTTTGTGTATTGTCAATTTCTAATAAAACTTCTGTATTTGCAGTATTTTCTGCATCGATGTCTACTCTTGTTGAACCTGCTTCCACTGATTCAATAAGCAAATATGAGCCAAGATATTTTCCGTCAACATATAAGTCAACAGGTTTGCACATACTTGAATAAGCCTGTCCACTTACATGAGTACTCTCCAAATAGTCATGGAAGCCAAATGCAACCTGGTTTCTCATCAATGTCTTGTCAAAGCAGTTAGCAAGAAGGCTCCACTTCTTGGCCTTGCCCATTCCAAACAGATTCTGTTTGCTGTCAAATTTGATATTGTATGGTTTCTTCTGAGCTATTGATGTAGTATTACCACGCACGTTAATTGTTGCGAAGTCATTTGCCTCAAGACTTCCGTCTGCGCCCTTGACGATAACCTCTGAATCAACCTTTGTCTTACTTGTATCCTGATACAGGTTAATATTCTTTGTACTACTTGTTCTTGCTGTGTTGACAATTACCTTTGCCACACCTGTATCATAAGTCTCGACAGCTTTGTCCTTGTATGTAAATTCAGCAGTAGTAACCGCATCAGACTCAGTAACTGTTCCATCTGCTGCAACATATTTTGCCTTTATTGTACCTGTATATGCTTCTCCTACTGTAAGACCTGCATCTGACAAGTCTATATAAGCTTTAGATTTACTAACTTCATAATCGTGTCCATTTACCGTAACAATATATGAGTAAGAATCTCCTTCCACTCTGTCAAATACGTTTCCGTCCTTAACAGCTACCTGATATCCTTTTCCTGCATCAACTGCATTGTATATATACGCACCTGTCAATGCACTTAATACAAACGGCTCTATATATGTATCTTCACCATATACTGCCATCTCCCATATAGAATATCCATAGCCGGTATTTCTAGTGATTCCCTGAATTCTCACGTATCTGGCCTGTATTGCATCTGTAAAAGTAATCGAATCTATTCTACCACCTGTGGAAGCGCCTCTAACGGGAGCAACTGACTTGAAGTTATTTCCGTCCGTTGATACCTCAACGTTGTAATCCTTTGCGTTTGCAGCTTCCCATCTCATATCAATCTGCTTTACATTGTATACAGACTTCAAGTCAACTGTTATTGACTGTTCATCACTTGAGCCTGATTCCCAACGGGTGCCTTCGTTATTGTCAATTGCCAGGCTTCCATCACCTGATGTAGCTGTGGCTGTTACATAATCAAAATTGGTGTAATCGTTTAATCCCGTAACTGTAGGCAACGAATCCCCTGTAGTTGTAGATGTGAATTTAAATCCATCTTTAACGTCTACATTTGTCACTTCTACTGCATCAGATGTAAAGCCGTTATATAGAGATTTTACAGAAACAGTATGGCTTCCCTCTGCAACTTCTATGATTTTGTATTCTCCCGCTACAGTTGTGAGAACAAATTCTCCATCCAAATATAAATTGTATTTGTATTCTTCCTGATTTTCACCTGCTGTGATTGTGCCGGTAATTGTATTGTATTCATTTGACTGTGCACTTAAACCGGCCGGCTTTGAAACAGCTATAGGAGTTACCTCTTCTGCATTGTTGTTTACATTTAACACTGCAAATTCCCTGAGCTGAACTCCCCATGTATAACTGTCCGGATATGTAACCTTTACATATCTGACACAACTGATATCATCTACTGTTGCATCACTGACATCCTGAGCATCTAACATACTCCAGCTTCCACTAGATTCCCAATTGTCTGCAGTAAGACCAGTAACTGTCTTTATGTCATAAAAGATCATACCATCCTGCGAATAACTAATTGTGTAACCACCTGATTTTGATGGCCATGTTTCCGCATTAGTTTCATTGTACATAAATACAACCTTGTCAATACTATCCACTGTGTAATATTTGCCTAAATCAACAGTGTATGAACCATTTTTCTGTGCCTGAGGATATACTCTTCCGTTGTCTGTACCATCAGTGAGCTTTGTTAAATCACCTTCCGTACCACTGAATGCAGCATATCCTGAAAGTGCATCGCAACCTAATGCAAGGTTTGATGTTGCACTTGTCATCATACTATATAATTCCCCTTCATCAGCCTTTGCTGTAGTATTGTAAAACGTAGTAGATGTAACTACCATAGCCAAACTCAATACTATTGAAAGACCTCTTTTCAACATTTTTTTCATATAAAATCTCCTATTCTATATATTATTGGGCGCAACATACCCTATCCTCAAAAACCTATCTCTATTTTACCATTTTTGAGAGTTTGAATGGCATTTTTTACACTTAAAAAATATTTTTAGTCAATTTGCTTTCTGCGAAACATTTTTATACAAATTCAAAAATCTATTTTTACTTTTCCCCTTACTTTTTTTGTACAAATTGTACAAAAACAAAAAAATGTAATAAAAATACTTTTATTGAAAACCTTACCTTTTTGAAATATACCTTTTATTAAATTCTTTTGTTCATTTTGACAATAAAGCTTCGTAGGGTGACCATTTGAAAACTCAATCCTATTATGTTAAAAAGAGCGCCCTTTTGGGCGCTCTCAATAGTTTTTTTAATATTTTATTTTGACGATACAATTGTATTATTCCAATCGAAATCTCCCTGCTCATATGTACTGTCTACAAAATGCAATACTTTATTGTACAAGCAGTCATATGTTGATTTTGTAGAAATAAGATTGTTTTGATATAGGTAATTTGCAACCTTGAATACTGTATATGAATATGCCTTACCATATACATATGTTCCATCACTCATCTTTGCGTATGGCTTTACAAAATATTTTGTTGTAAATGCATCCGTTGTTACGGTATCATTACCTGTATTCATTGTCATTGCATAATACGAAGCAGTTGTTGATGTTCCCATCTGCTTGTCTAGCTTTCCTTCGGACGTTGCCGCAAAGGAAGCAACATATTCACTGTCTGAGCCCACAACAACATCTGCTGCAGTCATTGTACCATCTGTATCAAGACCATATACAAGTCCTATTTCCTCAGGAGTTTCATTGTTTACTGTCTGCTCTGTCTGATATACAACACGAAGACCAATTGTTCCTTCTTCTCCGCCAAATGTTGATGTCATCTGATATCCTGTGATTTCCAAATCATCTGACGTAAGTTCTAAATCACCCGATTCCTCGTAGTTAATTCCCCACTGCTCGCACAACCACTTGTCTCTGTTTTCCAGCCATGTTTTTAAATAGTCAATATGCTGGTCATATGTATATGTGCTGTATGGGCTTACTGTACTGTAGCTGTATGGATAAATACTATATTCAGCTCCATCTGCCGTAGATTCGCTCCATCCTGCACCACCATTTTCTTTTGATGTATAGTTTTTAATTCTCGAAGCCGCCATAATGTTTGCATTTACATCAATCTGGTTAGTTCCAACCTGATTATCTTTATACAGATTCTGGATGTATGGCTGCATCTTTTTGAATTTTGCAATAACTGCATTTTTGAATGTATTGTTATTCATCAGGTTTGCAAACCACGAATTAACAATCTGTCCTCTGAATGTATCATATGTTCTGTTTTCAGCAAATGATGAATTACCTGATGAAAGGTCAAAATCCCAAAGTGGTCCGGCGTTAATTGTTGGATTTCCTTCTGCGTCATATGTAATGTAGAATTTAACTGAGCTGTATCCAAAGTCTATTGTCTGGAAAAGTTCATTTATAACATATGTATCAACAAAGGAATCTATATTGATGTAATTAAACACTTCGTCTGATGATGTGTTAATAACAGCCGTCTCAAAGGTCTCTAATGTATTACACATATTGTCAAATTTTGTGCTTGATGCTCTAAGAGCCGTTCTAATTCCGTCAATTGATGTTGTTCCTGCTGCATATAAAGCTTTTACTTCATCCTCGCAATCCTCTGTCACAAATCTCAAACCACATTTTGATGTTGTATAATAAGCCGCGCCATCCGATGACTCATCCTTGTCATTATTTTCCAATTCAAACAACACTTCATCTGTTGTTTCATCATAAGATACGCCTGCGCGACCATTCTCAGCAGGTTCACTGATTACAAATGTTCCTTTGTATACACCATCCAGATACAAGTCTGTATAATATTCTCCCGGTGCTGCAACATTGCCAAGCTTTGCGCCAAAATCCATAGCAAGCTTGTTTCTGACCATTGTCTTTTCATATGCATTTGCAAGCAAGCACCATTTCTTTCCTTTTTCCTTGCCAACCATAACTTCCTGCTTCTTATCAAAAGAAATGTTGTATGCAGGCTTGTCAGCAAATGAAGTTGAATTTCCTCTAAGCTTAATGCTTCCATAGTAACTTGCATCTTTTATTGAACCATCACCACTGATAACAGTAAGTGAAGCTGGAGTTTTAACCGGCTTTGTAATTGCATCATCAGAATTTGTAACAACATAAACTGCAGAAATTCCATTTGAAGCCTGAACTGTTGTAGATGATGATGTCACTCTTACCTTTGCTGCAGAAGACTTTGCTGATAAATTACCTTCTGCATCAACTGCTCTTAGATACAAATCGTGTAATGCTCCATCAGCATAAGCTGAAAATACACTGGCATCTAAATATTCATCTGTTGCAGTTACCGTAGCAAGCACATCTGAGCTGTCCATATAAACATTGTAGCTCACAGCACCCTCAGACGCTGTAAATACAACCTGATATCCTTTTGATTTTGCATAGAAGTTATATGCTGCAACATTTGTTGGTGCAAGTAATGTTGTTTCTCCACCTCCTGATACAACAACATCGCCTGTCTCAGCATCAGGCTGACTGCTGTACTCTTTCAGACTGATGTTTTCAAATGATACTTCTGCTGCATCTGCCGGTGTGTCCTCAATATATCCCATACAAATATCAAACACAGCAGCGCTTGTTGTCGTAGTACACTGGAATACATATGTAACCTTAACTGTTTGTCCTGCTGCAACAGTTGTATTATGATAACTTGCATTGTTATTGCCTGTAATATCTGCCCAGCTACCATTTTCCTGAAGTCTTAACTGAAATTTCTTGTCTACATTACATGTTACCGTATAGCTTGCAACATACCACTTGTTTGCGGTAACTGACAATCCTTCTATCTTTCTCTCAACACTATATGGCTCTCCTGATGATACAGCTCCAACACTGTTTGTTCCGCTCTGTGATTCTGTTGGTATCAACTCAGTTCCATCCACTGATGGTGCCTTTGTTGTTGCTTCTTCACCCTCGCCAAGGCCATTTTCATTGTATACTACAAAATTATATGTACTTGAAGCAGTTGAAATTGTAAACTCAGTTTCTTTTGCAGTGAAATTGCTCATATGAACCGCAATACCTGCCCCCTGGATATCATAGCCACTCAATGAACATGAACTAACGTCACCGGGAAGCGTAATGTAAATACCTGCTTCCGAAGCAAATACTGGTTTTTGTATATTAACCACTCCACACTGACTATCCTCAACATAAATTTTATACTGATTTGCATAGCCGCCTGCCCCATCACCAATATATTCCAGTGTTGACCAATCTACCGAAGTAGCTGCTTTTGTAGTATCTGGCACGTAGTTTAAAGTAGTAATTACTAATACTACTGCAAGAATTGTTGCTGTTATTTTCTTCCACATGTTTTATTCCTCCGATTCCTTTCTATATGTGTATACAAATTATTCTAAAACCGCTTCCGGTGGAACAACTGAATTGTTCCAAACGTACTCAACCTCTTCAAATGTTGGATCAACCTTTGTAAGAATTGTATTATACAAATAAGTATGAGCTTCGTTTGAGTTCATCATTTTTCCTTCATATAAGACCTTGGCAATATCAAATACTGTAAATGAAACTATATCACTATATGAATATGTTCCATCCTCCAATAGGGCATATGCTCTAACTTTATATTCTGAAACAAACGCTCCCTTGCTTATTTTTCCAAATTTCATTGTTCTAGCAAAATATGTGGCAGTAGATGAATCACCCATTTTTGCGTTTAATGTACCTTGACTTGTCGACTCATAGGAAACTACATAAGAATGATCTGAGCCAACTACCATATCATCATCCGTAATATGTGTATCTTCCTTACCGTTAAGATTTGATAATCCGTATATAAAGCCCCATCCTGTTACATTCTTTCCATCTATTGTTGGTTCTACAGAGCCGACCATTCTATAGCCCTCATAGCTTGTGCTAATCTGATATCCTTCAATATCAACTGTCTTAATGACAGGTGCTTCCGTTACCGCTTCAGTTGTCTCCACAGGAGCTGCTGTTGTTGTACTTTCAGTTGACTGCTCCTCTGAACCTGATGTAACTGTATAAGTAATAGAAGTCTTATCAGATACCGCACCATCCTTCACTGCCTCTAAGCTAATAGTATATGTTCCTGCTTCTGTAAAATAGCTAGGCGAACAATTGTATGCTCCACCTGAAATTCCACTTTCAATTAATGTATCATTTACATAGAAATTGTATGTTGTGCTATCAGCTGCTGCCCATGAAAAATAGAATGGCAGATTTTCATTACCTGAATACACAAGTCCTGCGGGAGCATCTGGTTTGGCGCCTGTCTCCGACGAGACTGTCGTCGTCTCTGCAGCCACTGTTGTAGTTGATTCTTCTGCCTGACTAGTGGTAGTTGTCTCTGTGCTTTCACTTGTAGCCTCTTCTGTATAATTAAAGTTAAGTAAATTTACCGAACCAAGCAAAGTATCGCCGTTATATAGTTTTATAATATTGTTATACGAATTTAACGCTGACAAATAAACGACTACACCTGCACCCTGAATGGCAATTTTATCACTGGATGCTTCCGTTCCATTAATTGTAACTTTGCTAATACCCGCACCGGTAGTAATATAAATGCCCTGCTCAGCTGCAAAACCAGGTTGCTGTATGCTTACGACGCTAACGTTTGAGTTGTCTTTATATGCATATTTATCTGACAAAGAAACATATGGCAGTGTAACCTCCTCCGGAATAGTTACATTTTCAGCGTTCGAGCCTGTCTTGCTAATACTGAAATCGCTGTCGGTTCCCTGAAATACTCTTACATAATCAACATACATAGTTGCATCTGTAAAGCTGTCACTGATAGTCTGACCTAATGTAAATGGAGAGTTTGTACTTCCTATCGCCAAATTCAATAAAATAAAGTGCTCTCTTGTGAATTCGTCCATTGCTGCACTTTCAATGTTTAATGTCTGATAGCATACATTATCAACGTAAAATTTCATCACATCGTTGTACCATTCAACAGCATATGTATGCCAGTTTTCAATAGTATCAATGTCACCAAAATTTCCACCATTTTCACTGCCTATATATGTGTCACTTGTACCGCTGTTAGTTGCATTGTAGTGTATTGTACCAAGAATGTGAGTTTCGGCGTTTCTGTGTTCCATTATATCAATCTCACCACAACCCGGCCATCCGGTACTGCCCTGTGAGCCATCCTGATTGCTTGAACTGCTAAAGTTATTTCCAAGCATCCAAAAAGCCGGCCAAACACCACTCTGCTGCCCTTTTTCTACTCTAAGCTTTGATTCAATACGGCCATATTTTAAGTAAACTTTATTTTGGGTTTTTATTCTTCCTGATGTAATTGAATCACCATTCTTTATACATTTAATAGCAAGACCTTTTCCATCACTTGACTCACTGTCACCAGACAAATCAGCGATATAAACATTGTCCGTACTGTCTGTATAATACTGTCTCTCATTATTTCCCCATCCGCTGCTTCCTGTTCCGATATCATAGCTCCAATTACTTGTATCAGGAGCTCCACCTACAGTCTGATCAAATTCATCACTCCACACGAGTGACCATGAATTGTGACCTTCGCTGGATGGTACTGCTGCAGTAATTGCTTTTGGCGTAAATGTAATGCTACATACCACTAAAGCAAAAACTGTAGCATATGCTACAATTTTTCTTAACATAATAACCCTTCCCTTTCATATATATTTCTATCCATACCCATTCTAATTAATAATACCATATATAAATTTTTACAACAATGAAGGATAAAATATCCCCCCTAAATATAAAATTCTTGCACCTTCTAAAAAATAATATCTTTGGGGGATCCTTTGGTATCATTTGGTAAGCATTTAATCTATTTGATACCAGTTTTTTATTTCCTCTAGCTCATTTAGCATGTAATTGGTATCATTTTCTTTGTATGTGTTCCTCTGATACTTTTTTCTCTAATGAATATTTTTTATTGGTATCAAGCATAAAAGTTTTGCTTGTTTGATACCAATTCCCCCTAAAAATCAGTTTTTATTAACAACTAGTGGTATCAACATCAATCTTTAATCCAATTTGATACTTTAAAAATTAAATTAGATGTTTCACTCTGCACAATCCCCATTGATCTATAAAATGATTTGTTTTTTATTTTTTATTTTCCACATACAAAAAAGAACTACAAGCTGTACTTTTCTCCGCTTTTTATAGCACATCCTGTAGCTCTTTTAATTATTCTTTTTTATTTTACTTTTACTTTTTTAACAGTTGACCAGACTCCGTAAAGCTTTGTTCCATCTGTATTGTATACATATGCTCTCACTCTTACATATAAGTTCTTCCTGTTTTTAAGCTTGCTTGATTTTACTGTGTAAGTAAGCTTCTTTGTAGTCTTCTTAACAAGTGCCTTTTTGTTTTTTTTAGCATTCTTCTTTGTCTTGTATACTGCAACCTGGTAACCCTTTGCTCCATTGACAGATTTAATCTTTAACTTAAGCTTCTTTGAAGATTTCTTTTTCTTGTAAATCTTCTTGATTGCCGCCTTCTTAGGTGCTGTTACCTTTGTCGCCGGTTTTGATGAAGTAGCTACTTGCTTCTGAGTTGTTGGTGCAACTGTTGGTGCCTGAGTTGGCGCCTGTGTTGGTGCAACTGTTGGTGCATCCGTAGGAGCAACTGTAGGTGCAACTGTAGGTGCTTCTGTAGGTGCAACCGTTGGTGCATCCGTAGGAGCAACTGTAGGTGCAACTGTAGGTGCTTCTGTAGGTGCAACCGTTGGTGCCTCAGTAGGTGCCTGAGTTGGCGCTACTGTTGGTGCTTCTGTTGGTGCCTGTGTAGGTGCTTCTGTTGGTGCTACTTCTGCCTTCTTGTACAATATAAGTGTGTAAACTCCACCAACATTATCTGTTACTGTTACAGCAGTTTCTCCCTCTGCTATGCTATCCACAGGGAA
>CAZWAG010000029.1:0-22110 GCA_964631845.1 uncultured Eubacterium sp. | reverse complement strand
ATGTACAGTTAACATATGTAGATGGTACTACTACAGAAGTATATGCAGCAGCACCAGTAATCAGATCTATCAACCAGGTGGCACAGAGAGCTCAGGCAGCTGGAAAATCTTTTGATAATCTTGCAGCATACTTAGACGTAGAATAAGATAGGAGGTATTAGGAAAAATGACAGAATTATATACAAGCCCAAAGGCAGAAGTTGTAGAATTCGACACGGAAGATGTTATTACAACAAGCGGAGTTCTTGATACTTTCGAAGGTGGAGTTGCTAACCAGGAACAGGGTTGGACAGGTCTTTACTAAAAATAAAAAGTATTAAATATGGCAGGAGAGAATTATTTGATTCTCTCCTGTTTTTTGCTGTTGAAAAAAAGACTATATGTGATATACTCTGTTTAGATTAATTTTTAGGAGGCAATATTATGGAAGATAAGAGAATTGATGATATTATCGCAATGCTAGACAACAGCGTCAAAAATGGTGATGGTCATATCAATCTGACTGTTGATGATGAAAAAATATCAACGACGACAATTACAAGAGGTTGCGTTGATGACGCGGATAATCCAACAGCATGCAGCGTTCCAACTTTTGAGTTGCCGGGAGACGACAAATATCAATTATAAAACATTTGAATATATTTTGAGATAGCAAGAGATACTTTATAGTATCTCTTGTTGTGCGTTAAGGGATAATTTATCATGCTAAAGTATCAAAGAGACGAAAGAGAAATTCAATTATTGGTGTAAATAAAGGCATAAGAATGGAGAGTGTTATGAAAATGAATTTACAAAAAACAAAGGACTTTATAGTTAGATATATATTGATAACATTAGGTGCGTTTATGTATGCTGTCGCAATTGCTTTATTTTTAAATCCACACAATCTTGCACCCGGTGGTATATCAGGAATAGCAATTATCTTAAAAGCATTAATACCTGTTCTACCAGGTGTCGGTATGATAATTCTAATATTAAATATACCAATTTTAATATTAGGTGTGTGGAAGTTTGGATTCAAATTTGTGTTGTCATCAGTGTATACGCTTGCTGTATCATCAATCCTTATCGATGTTATACCTCAAGTATTTAAAGTTAATTCAATTACAAACGATATTATGTTAGCAACAATAATTGGTGGTGCACTGTTTGGATTTGCTATGGGTATGATGTTCAGGTTGGATACAACAACAGCCGGACTTGATATTATTGTAAAAATAATACGACAGTACAAGCCACATCTGAAAACCGGGCAGATATATATCGGACTTGATGTCGTTGTGTTAGTTGCTGCTGCAATAGCTTTTGACAATTTGGAGGTTGCTCTTTTTGCTGCTATCTCGCTATATATTTCAACAGTAGTTATGGACAAGGCTATATATGGTGCGGATCAGGCTACTCTTGTATATATCATTAGTGAACGAAGAAAAATAATATCTGTAAGAATGCTCCAGGAAATAGATGTTGGAGCGACGTTTATCAAAGCACAGGGTGCATACAGCTTTGCAGATACAGAGGTAATTATGTGTGTTATGAAGAAACAACAGCTTGTAAAGGTTAGAAAAATATTGAAGGAAGTTGACCCGAATGCATTTATGATTGTTTCCTCCGCAAATGAGGTTTTTGGGGAAGGCTTCAAGGACCCGTTCAAAGTTGAAATTTAGAAAGAAAAATAAATGAAAAACAAAGATTTTAAAGCGCTTTCGTAGTTTACAAAATGAAAGTAATGAATTAAAATAGATATTGTGTTTATTTATAAACATAAATATCTTATTTGGAGGAAAATCAAATGAAGAAACTATTAAGTTTAGTTCTTGTTCTCGCTATGACAGCTACTTTGTTTGTAGGATGTGGAAGCAGCAAGAAATCAGATTCTTCAAGTTCATCAGATTTGAAGATTGGTCTCATTTTAATCGGAGACGACACAGAAGGTTACACAAAGGCTCATATCGACGGTATTAAGGCAGCGGCTGAAGAAGTTGGTATTTCAGAAGATTCATTGATTTGGAAGTACAGCATTCCAGAATCTGATCAGTGTACAAAGACTGCTGAAGAGTTAGTAGCTCAGGGATGTAGCTTGATCATCGCAAACAGCTATGGTCATCAGGATTACATTGCTGCAGCAGCTGAAAAGTATCCGGATGTTAGCTTCGTTTCAATGACAGGTGATTATGCTGCTATTTCAGGTCTTGATAATATGTATAATGCATTTACATCAGTATATCAGTCACGTTACGTATCAGGTGTAGTTGCAGGTATGAAGGTTGCAGAACTTGTTAAGGCTGACAAGATTCCTGCATCAGGTTACGATAAAGATGGTAAGGTTAAAATCGGTTATGTTGGTGCATTCCCATATGCAGAGGTTGTATCAGGTTATACAGCATTCTTCCTTGGAATTCAGTCAGCATACGAGGATGTAGCTATGGAAGTAACATACACAAACTCATGGTTTGATATTGATGCTGAAGCAGCAGCTGCTGAATCATTAATCAAAAATGGTTGTGTAATCATTGGTCAGCATGCTGACTCAACCGGTGCTCCATCAGCTTGCCAGAAGGCAAAAGACAATGGTACAGTTGTTTACTCTGTAGGTTACAATGTAGATATGTTAGATGTTGCTGGTACAGCAGCTCTTACAAGTGCTAGTAACAACTGGGCAGCTTACTATACAGAATTATTTACAGATGTAAAAGATGGAAAGGAAATTCCACAGGATTGGTCAAAGGGATATGAAGCAGATGCTGTTAATATCACAGACTTAGGACCAGAGGTTGCAGAAGGAACAGATGCTAAGGTTGCTGAAGTTGAAAAGGCAATCAAAGAAGGTACACTTCACGTATTTGATATTTCTAAGTTTACTGTAGAAGGTAAGGCTATCGACAAGGCAGACATTGATCTTTCATACTATGATTACTCAGGTGATGAACCAAAGGTTATCTACCAGGGAGAGACAAAGGATGCCATCGAAAAAGACGGAGATGTTTCATACTTCTCAGAATCAACACTTCGTTCAGCTCCTTACTTCCAGTTAAGAATTGACGGAATTACAGAAGACAAGTAAGAATTAAAACTTTATAATAAAAAGGGAAGTTACCTTGTGCAACTTCCCTTTTACTAATAATAATGTGCCATTTTTAATGAGCACAATTTTTGCGTTTATTAAAAGCGGCATATTATGGTACAAAAGTGCAAAAGATTAATTAATAATATTAAGGAGAATTATTGTGGAAAAGTACGCTGTTTCAATGAAAAAAATCACAAAGACATTTGGAAAAGCAGTTGCTAACAAAGATGTTGATTTGAATTTGAAATATGGAGAGATTTTGTCTCTGTTAGGAGAGAATGGTAGTGGTAAGACTACTCTTATGAATATGCTTTCAGGAATTTATTTTCCGGATAGCGGAAGTATTGAAATTGATGGGGAAGAGGTTTCTATCCGTTCACCTCATGACGCACTTGAATATGGAGTGGGTATGGTTCACCAGCATTTCAAATTGGTTGACGTCTTCAGCGCTGCAGAAAATATTGTATTGGGCTTAAAGGACAAGTCAGACATGAAGACTGTTGAGAACAGAATAAAAGATATCTGTGACAGATATGGATTTGATGTTGACCCAACTCAAAAGGTATATTCTATGTCAGTAGCACAGAAGCAGACTTTAGAAATAGTAAAGGTTCTTTATCGTGGTGCTAAAATCCTTATATTAGATGAGCCTACAGCAGTACTTACACCACAGGAGACAGAAAAGTTATTTGCGGTAATGCGCAATATGAAAAAAGATGGCAAGTCAATTATTATTATTACTCACAAACTCAATGAAGTGCTAGAGATATCAGACGCCGTAAATATTCTCAGAAAAGGTGAATATGTAGGCACTATTCCAACTTCAGAGGCTACCGAGCAGATTCTCACAGAGATGATGGTTGGTGAAAAGGTTGAACTTAATATCAACAGAACAGAGCCAAAGAATACACAGGTAAGACTTAAGGTATCAAATCTGACATGTACAGACGAGGATGGTGTGAAGGTACTCGACGATATCTCCTTTGAGGCAAAAGGAGGAGAAATCTTAGGTATTGCGGGTATTTCCGGATGTGGACAAAAGGAGCTGCTTGAAGCTATAGCAGGACTTCAGAAAACTAGCGAAGAGAGTAGTATTATATTCGTCAATCCGAAGACAAATGAAGAGGAACAGCTTATAGGAAAGTCGCCAAAGAAGATTAGAGAGGCTGGAGTAGAGCTTTCATTTGTTCCTGAGGACAGACTTGGAATGGGGCTTGTCGGTTCAATGGGTATGCCCGGAAATATGCTTCTTAGAAGCTATTCACAGGGTAAATCACCTTTTCTTCAGCAGAAGGAACCGGGAGAGCTTGCAAAGGAAGTAAGAAAGGATTTGGATGTAAAGACACCAAGCCTCAATGCACCGGTTAGAAGATTGTCAGGTGGAAATGTACAGAAAGTACTTGTTGGAAGAGAAATTTCAAATGCTCCGGAGGTACTTATGACAGCGTATGCGGTAAGAGGACTTGATATAAATACTTCATACACAATTTATAATCTGCTTAACGAGCAGAAGGAAAAAGGTACAGCAGTTATTTATGTAGGAGAGGACTTGGATGTTCTACTTGCACTTGCTGATAAGATATTGGTTCTTTGTGGCGGAAAAGCAAACGGATATCTTGACGCTAGAACTACTACAAAGGAGCAGGTTGGATTGCTAATGACAAATTTGCAGAATGGAGGTAATGACAATGAGTAATAAAGTTAAAACTCCGTCAGCAGTGAAGGAACCATTAATTAGAGTGGTGAAAAGAGATACTCTTCCTATGTGGAAGGGGTGGACGTTTAGAGCAATTGCAATAATTATAGCGTTATTGTTAGTTGATTTGTTTGTATTTTCAATCACAGGAACATCACCGGTTGAGACAACAGCTATTATGTTTGAGGGTGTGTTTGGAAATGTTTTCTACGTAAAGGGAACAGTATTTTTAATTGCAAAGCTGTTATGTATTGCCGTTGCACTGGCACCTGTATTTAAAATGCGATTTTGGAATATTGGCGCTGAGGGACAGGTGTTAGTAGGTGCGTTAGTTTCAGCAATATTGATGGTAAAATTTTCAACTATTCCAAATGGTATTCTTATTCCGTTGATGATTGTATCAGCGATTGTTATGGGAGCTATCTGGGGTGTTATACCGGCAATATTTAAGGCACAGTGGAATGTTAATGAAACGTTGTTCACTCTTATGATGAACTATATGGCAATGCAGCTTGTAGATTATTACTACAATATGTGGAAGGGCGAGAAGGCCTCTCTTGGTATTATTAATGCCAGAACAAAAGAGGGATGGCTTCCAATGATTGGCGAATCAATCAACTGGGTTGTAGTCATCACAGTTCTGGCAATAACAGTTGCAATGTTTGTTTATTTGAAATATACAAAGCAGGGCTACGAAATTGCAGTAGTTGGAGAATCAGAAAATACAGCAAGATATGCAGGCATAGGCGTTAAAAAGGCTATTATAAGAACAATGATTATTTCAGGTGCAATTTGTGGTATTTGCGGATTCCTCACAGTATCAGGAGAGGATCACACTGTTACAAGCAGCTCAGCGAGCGGTTATGGATTTACAGCCATTATTGTTGCCTGGCTTGCCAAGTTCAACACTTTATTTATGATTTTGATTGCTACATTTGTAGTATTTTTGGAAAGAGGTACAAATCATATTTCTGACTTATATCAGCAGCAGGGATTTGATTCAAGTGCATCAAAGATAGTTATTGGTATTGTATTATTCTTTGTAATCGGAGCAGAGTTCTTTATCAACTACAAGCTTTACTTCAGAGCAAAGACCGGAAAGGAGGACTAATCAAATGGCAGGATTAATAGGATGGATTGTCAGAGCAGTTATTTTTGGAACTGTAATCTTATACGGTGCTATTGGTGAAACTCTCACAGAAAAAGCCGGTAACTTAAATCTTGGTACACCGGGTATTATGTGTATGGGCGGTGCGTTTGGATTTGTAGGAGCTTCATTGTATGAGGGACATACTGATTCACCTAACTGGGTAATATGTATTATTGTAGCTCTTTTATCAGCATTTATTATGGGTATGCTGGGAGGACTTATTTACTCGTTTCTAACAACTACCTTCAATGTAAATCAAAACGTAGTTGGTCTTACACTCACGATTTTTGGTGTAGGTCTTGGAAAATTCTTTGGAACATATGTTATTCCAAAGGATGTAGTTTCATACAAGGCAGAGTTTGCGTACAAGGTGTTCAGTCATAAAATACCATTTTTGAGTGATCACTTAGGCGTAGTTGGAGAAATCTTTTTCTCATATGGATTTATGATGTATTTGGCAATTATTATTGCTGTTATTGCAACTATATTTTTAACAAAGACAAGAACAGGCCTCAACTTAAGAGCTGTAGGAGAAAATCCCGGAACAGCTGATGCTGCAGGTATCAATGTAACAAAATACAAATATCTTGCTACATGTATCGGCTCCGGAATCACAGGTCTTGGTGGAGTTTACTACGTTCTTGATTACAACACAGGTATTTGGGCAACAGCAGCAGGTGATACTATCGAAAGTATTGCGTGGTTGTCAGTTGCATTAGTAATATTTATAAGATGGAAACCTGTAAATGCAATCTGGGGTTCATATTTATTTGGTTTGTGCTTCTGGGCTTATCAGTTTGTTCCATCACTATTTCACATTAGTATAAATACAGATTTGGCAAAAATGCTTCCATATCTTGTAACTATAATTGTATTAGTATTTTCCAGCATAAAGGACAACAAAGAAAAGCAGGCTCCGGCAAGCCTTGGATTACCGTATTTCAGAGAAGAGAGATAAATCTAAGGTAAAGGCATTTTGTAAGTACAAAACAGACTGCTTTAAATATTTTTGTTGTAAAGTTGAGGTGGAATATTATGGCTACATTAAAAGATGTAAAGAGAATTGTTATAAAGGTTGGTACGTCTACATTGGCGTATCAAAATGGAAAAGCAAATATTAGAAAAATAAATAAATTGGTAACTGTTATTTCAGATATCGTCAATTCAGGATTAGAGGTTGCACTTGTCACATCAGGAGCTATCGGTGTTGGGGTTGGAAAGCTTGGACTTAGTGAACGTCCAACAGACACAGCAGGAAAGCAGGCTGCAGCGACTGTAGGACAGTGTGAATTAATGTTTATGTATGATAAAATGTTTGGCGAATACGGACATGTTGTTGGGCAGTTTCTTCTCACAAAAAGAGATGTCGAAAACGATGAGTGCAGACACAACATTATAAACGCATTTGAGAAGAATTTTGAATTTGGAGCTATTCCGATTATCAATGAAAATGACTCCATTGCAATCGATGAGATTGTATATGGAGACAACGACAATCTGTCAGCTATTGTTGCAAAGCTTATTCACGCAGATGCATTAATCATATTGACGGATATTGATGGTTTATATGACAGCAATCCAAAGAAAAATGAGTTTGCGAGAATAATCCCTGTTGTCGAAGAGATAACAGATGACTTGTACGATATTGCCGGTGGAAAGGGCTCAAGTCTTGGAACAGGTGGAATGGTGACAAAGATTCAGGCAGCAGCTTTAGCTACAGAGGCTGGAATAGACACTATTGTAATGAATGGAGATGATCCTAAAAATATTTATAAAGTATTGGATGGACATCAGGCAGGAACATTCTTTGTGGCAAAAAAATAAAAGATTAGGCACATGGTTGTCAAAAAATCAGGGTAAAACGTATTTATAATTGTTAATACCTTAAAATAAGTGAAGAGGGGATAAGCATATGTTAGAACAATTAGGAATGAATGCAAAACAGGCTGAAAAAACATTGATGATTGCTTCTACAGAACAAAAAAATGAAGCGCTCAGAAGTATATCAGAAGCTTTGATGGCAAATGCAGATGCAATTATCAGAGAAAATAAAAAAGATATAGAAAACGGAATTAAAAATGGAATGGCAGAGTCTTTGCAGGACAGACTTAGACTTGACAAAGACAGAATTGAAGGCATGGCAAAGGGAGTACTTGACGTAGTAAATCTTCCTGATCCGGTTGGAAAAATACTTGGCACAACAACAAGACCAAACGGACTCAGAATAGACAAGGTTGCAACTCCACTAGGAGTAATAGCTGTTATATTTGAAGCCAGACCAAATGTTACATCGGACGCTGCAGCTCTTTGTTTGAAATCAGGTAACACAGTAATTCTTAGAGGTGGTAAGGAAGCTATTCACTCAAATACAATTATTGCAAATGTAATGAGAGAGGCTGTGGAAAAATCAGGTATTCCAAGAGATGTTATTCAGTTAGTTGAGGACACTTCAAGGGAAAGTGCAAACGAACTGATGACAATGAATAAGTATGTTGATGTGCTTATTCCAAGAGGCGGAGCCGGATTAATTAATGCTGTAGTAAAGAATGCTACAGTCCCTGTAATTGAGACTGGTGTTGGAAATTGTCATATATATGTTGACAAGGACGCTGATATTAAAAAGGCTGTCCAAATTGTATTCAATGCAAAAACATCAAGACCTTCAGTATGCAATGCGGCAGAAAGCTTATTGATACATAAGGATATTGCAAATGAGGCTCTTGTTGCAATAAAGGAAAAACTTATCGAAAAGGATGTTAAACTCGTAGGTGACGAGGCAAGCAGACAGATTGATTCATCATTGGACATAGCTACTGAACAGGATTGGGCAACAGAATATCTTGATTACAAGATGTCTGTAAAGATAGTTGAATCAGTAGAGGAAGCAATTGAGCATATATATAAATATAGTACAGGGCACAGTGAATGTATTGTTACAGAAAATGAAAATACATCAGAGCTGTTTATGAATTGTGTTGATTCGGCTGCGGTATATACAAATGCCAGCACCAGATTTACTGATGGTGGCGAATTTGGATTTGGAGCAGAAATCGGTATTTCTACTCAAAAGCTTCACGCCAGAGGGCCAATTGGACTTCCTGAACTGCAATCCTTCAAATATAAAATATATGGGGATGGACAAATTAGATAATTTTATACTTATTTCAAAAATTGTTAATATTTTCATGATATAATACTAAAATATTTTGAGATGAAGCTTTATATAAGCAAATATGGATATTATATTTACAAAGGAGTTTGTTAAGCATGAAGAAACTTTTATTTATTATAAATCCAAAAGCAGGACTAAAGAAAAATAAACATTATATAGATGAAGCAGTGTCTGTTTTTGAACAAGCCGGCTACAAGGTTGGCATTAAATATACAAAGAAAAGATTTGATGCCACAGAGATTGCAAGAGATTATGGCGCAAAGGTTGACCTTGTAGTATGTATGGGCGGAGACGGAACATTGAACGAGGTTATGCAGGGAATGCTTGCAGGAGAAGTAAAGACACCGCTTGGATATATTCCGGCTGGTTCAACAAACGATTTTGCATCAAGCCTTGGACTTAAGACAGAACCAAAGGAACAAGCCAAATTTATAGTTTCTACACAGGCAAGACCACTTGATTTGGGAAGCTTTAATGGAAGATATTTTGTGTACACTGCTGCGACAGGTATTTTTGCAAAGACTTCATATTCAACACCACAGGAATTGAAAAATAAGCTTGGGCATTTGGCATATATATTGGCTGGTGCCAAGGAATTGTTCCACATAAGAAAAATGAACATTCGATTCGAAACTGACAAGGGAACCTTCAGTGGAAAATATATTTTTGCAGCAATTAATAATGCTACAAAGGTTGGTGGAATTATGAAGCTCGACGAGGACTTAGTTGAGTTTAACGATGGCGTATTTGAACTTATGCTTGTTGAGTTCCCTAAGGGACCTATCGGATTTGTAAAGCTAGTTCTTAAGGTATTATCACAGAATTTCACAGGAAAGATTACGTTAGAGCAGATTAAGGAAGCAAAGATTACTATTTCACCGGACATTGACTGGGCGTTAGATGGAGAAGAAGAAAAGGGTCATGAGCAAATCGACTTTAAGGTTGTCCATGATGCAATAAACTTTATATATTAAGATGTAAGAGAGGTATATATGGATTTGAAGAAAGAAGAATTTTTTAACATTACTAAAGAGTACAGCGCTTTATGCGAGAAAAATGACACAATAGATAAAGAATTGTTCACAGAATATGGAGTTAAGAGAGGTTTGCGAGATGTAAGTGGACAGGGCGTCCTTACAGGCATAACTAATATCTCCAGAATTGAATCCGCAGAAATTATAGATGGTAAAAGAGTTCCATGTCCCGGCAAATTATATTTCAGAGGGTATGAGATAAATGACCTTGTAAATGGTTTTATGGAGGATGACCGTTTCGGGTTTGAGGAAGTTGCATATTTATTGTTGTTTGGCGAGCTTCCTACAGAAGAACAGTTAGAAAAATTTAATGAAGTTATGGTATTGTCAAGAGCGCTTCCTACAAATTTCGTCAGAGATGTAATAATGAAAGCCCCAAGTGCAGATATTATGAATTCTCTTACAAGAAGTGTGTTAACACTGGCGTCGTATGACAGAAATATGTCGGATACATCTGTTGAGAATGTAATAAGGCAGTGTATTAGACTTATAACAATATTCCCTATGCTTTCAGTATATGGATATCATGCATTCAATCATTATAAAAAGAACAAGAGCCTGTATATTCACAGACCTAAGCCGGAATTGTCAACAAGTGAGAATTTCCTAAGAATGCTTAGACCTGACAAGAAATACACAGCGCTTGAAGCAAAGGTTTTAGACCTTGCGTTGATTTTACATATGGAACACGGTGGAGGAAATAACTCTACATTTACAACAAGAGTCGTAACATCTTCAGGCTCAGATACATATTCAACTGTCGCCGCAGCACTCTCTTCATTGAAGGGCCCAAGACACGGCGGTGCAAACATTATGGTTGTTGAGATGTTCAAGAACATTAAGGCAAATGTTAAGGATATATCAGACGAGACAGAGGTTAAAGAATATTTGAGAGGCATCCTCAACAAAGAAAAGTTTGACAAAAAAGGTCTTATTTATGGAATGGGGCATGCGGTTTACTCAATTTCAGATCCTCGTGCAGAAATCTTTAAGCAGTTTGTTGAAAAACTTGCTATAGAAAAAGGCAGAGAGAAGGATTTTGGTCTTTATAATATGATTGAAAGACTTGCACCCGAGGTTATTGCAGAGGAACGTCATATTTATAAGGGTGTTAGCGCAAATGTAGACTTCTATAGCGGCCTTGTTTACAGTATGCTTGATATTCCTTCTGAGTTGTATACGCCAATGTTTGCGATTGCGAGAATTGTAGGCTGGAGTGCTCATAGAATTGAGGAATTAATTACAGCTGATAAGATTATGAGACCGGCATATGTAAGCAATTGCGAATATAACAATTACACAAAAATAGAAGATAGATAACTATATACTTTAAAAGAAGAAATGATTATAATTAATATGGATATTGATTATAATCATTTTCTTTTGGCAGAAAGGAGAGGCATAGTGTGTAAAATAAGCACTGTGTGAAAATATTATGGCACGTTCAGAAAAACAAAAGTTAAAATTAGTTACATTACTGGAAATACTTAAGGAAAATACAGACGATGAGCATGGAATTACTATGCCACAGATTATAGCTGAACTTGATAAGGAGGGTATAAAAGCTGAGAGAAAAGCTTTATATACTGATATCAAGCTATTGCAGGACAATGGCTATGAAATAGTGGGAGAAAAAACGGCTGGTAATTATGAATATAGATTGTTAGACAGAGAGTTTGAACTGCCGGAATTAAAGCTTTTGGTTGATGCGGTGCAGGTTTCAAAATTTATTTCGGAGAAACGCTCGAATGAATTGATAAAAAAGATTGAAGGATTAGCAAGTAAATACCAGGCTAAGGCGCTTCAGCGTCAGGTTTATGTTGCAAACAGAATAAAGACAAACTATGAAAGTGTGTATTACAATATAGATGATATAAATGAAGCAATTAATAATAATAGCAAGATTGATTTTGATTATTATGAGTGGACTCTCAAAAAGGAGATGGAGCTGCGTCCAAATGGAAATAAGAAAAATATTAGTCCCTGGGCACTGACTTGGGATGATGAAAATTATTATCTCGTTGCCTATGAGGGCGAGAGTGATCTTATCAAGCATTACAGAGTGGACAAGATGCGTAAGATTAAATTGACAAATTCGCCTAGAGATGGACGTAAAGCATTTGACAGGTTTGATATGGCAATTTATGCAAAAAAGGTGTTCAACATGTTCACCGGAGAAACAATAAGTGTCAAGATGGAATTTGACAATAAGCTGATAGGTGTTGTTTTGGATAGATTTGGAAAAGATGTTATGATTATGCCGTCAGGAGAAGGTAAGTTCAAAATAAATGCAGATGTCAATGTAAGTAATATGTTTTATGGATGGATTATTGGACTTGGCAGCGGTGCAAAGATTCTTGAACCGGCTTCAGTTGTCGACGGGTTGAAAGCAGAAATCGAAAGACTGAGAGAACAATATAAATAAAAGGTTAATTATTATATAACAAAAGGAAGTATAATGAATTACACATCAAAAGGCAAACTGAAAATATTTACAAGCTATACTCCCGGTGCGGGAAAAAGCTATGCAATGCTATCCCATGCTCTAAAAAATGGCAATGTTATAATAGGGTTTTTAAATGATTCACACAGAAATACAAATCAGCTACTTTTGGACCACGGGATAAAGCCTGCAGACTATTCAACGTATTCCTTAAGAGAAATTATCAAAGAAAATCCTGATGTGGTTGTCATGGATGAAATGGGGATGCGCGGAAAAAATAGGGATAGAAAAAGCTATATTTATTCTGATATTGACCGCTTGTTAAGGTGCGGGATAGATGTTTACACATCGCTAAACATCAAGCGCTTTGAGAGCGCAAATCCCCTTTTCAAAGATATCACAGGTATTGGAATCAGGAGAACTGTACCTGACAAATATTTAGAACTGGCAGACGAGATTATTTTTGTCGACAGAAGTCCGAAGACAATGTTAGATGATTTCAAAAATAACGGATTGTTTGATGAAAAATATATGAAATCAAAAATAATGAGAAAAAATTTCAGAATAGAAACGCTTGAAGCATACAGAACGATAAGTCTGGAAATATTAGAAAAGTACAAGAAAAAAACTAAAATCGAAAAGAGATAAAACAATTATGAAAACATCGGAAGAGAATAAAGCAGAAAAAATTATCAAATTACCGGAAGACAATAAAACAAAATTATTGCAGAAAACGCCAATAGTAATTTTATTGGCGTTATTTTGTAGCTTTTTGTGGGGTTCTGCATTTTCATGCATCAAGGTTGGATATCAATTGTTCAACATACCTAGCGGGAAAACAGCCTCGCAGATATTGTTTGCCGGATCAAGGTTTGCACTTGCCGGTATTATGGTTATTATTGCATTTAGCATTATTCGAAAGAGCTTTTTGAAGCCATATGCATTTAAGAAGATTATGACTTTAAGTATATTTCAAACAGTTCTTCAATATATTGCATTTTATATTGGACTGGCACATACTACAGGAGTAAAGTCGTCAATAATAAACGGTTCATCTGTATTTATCACAATACTTGTTGCATGTCTTATATTTCATCAGGAAAAGCTGACAGCAAAGAAAATAGTTGGAGCAACGCTAGGAGTAATCGGTGTGGTCATTGTCAATCTAACAGGCGGGGGCCTTGACTGGTCGTTTAGCTTCCTAGGAGAGGGAATGATTTTGATTTCAAGCTTTTCATTCGCTTTTTCATCTGCATATATAAAGAAGTATTCGGATGACACTGATGTTGTTATGCTCAGTGGATACCAATTTTTCTTCGGTGGTCTAATTATGATGCTAATAGGTGTTTTAGCCGGAGGAAAGCTACAGCCGGAGGGCGTATCAAGCTTTGCGCTGCTCGGCTATATGGGATTTATTTCGTCAGCGGCATATACAATATGGAGTATTCTTTTGAAATACAATGAAGTTTCAAAGGTGTCAGTGTACAAGTTTATGAACCCGGTGTTCGGAGTTATTCTTTCTTTTATTATTTTAAATGAAAAAAGTCAGTTGGGCATAAATACAGTGATTGCTCTTATTCTGGTGTGCGTAGGAATATATATTGTAAATGCAGCCAGCGACAAAAAAATGAGGTATAAGAAATGAAGGTAAACGAAAAAGTAAACGCTCTTCGCGCTAAGATGACAGAAAATAAAATAGATGCTTATGTTATACCAACATGTGATTTTCATGGCTCGGAATATGTAGATGATTATTTTAAAACAAGACAATTTATATCAGGCTTTACAGGCTCAGCAGGTACTGCTCTGATTACAATGGACAAGGCATTGCTATGGACAGATGGAAGATATTTTCTGCAGGCAGCAGAACAGCTTGATGGAAGTGAGTTTATTCTTATGAAATCAGGAGAATCGGGTGTCCCTACGCTGTATGAGTATATAAAGAATAATGCCAAATCTATAGCGTTTGATGGAAGATGTATGCCACAAAATATGGCAAGAAGCATTGAGGCTATAGAGGGCATTAATGTTATAAGCAATGTTGATTTTATTGATGAAATATGGATGGACAGACCACCAATTACTTCAAATCCTATATGGATATACGAAGAAAAATATTCGGGTAGGAGCGTGTCATCAAAGCTTTCAAAAATACGTCAGATGATGAAAGAAAAGAACAGCGATGTGTTGGTTATCACTGCTCTTGACGAGGTGGCATGGACTCTAAACATGCGTGGCGATGATATAGAGGATTCCCCGGTGTTTCTGTCATTTCTTATAGTTACAGAAAGGGAAGCAACGCTGTATGTCAACAGACAGGCTTTAGATGAAAAGAGTGAACAGTATCTTTGCGATAACAATGTTATAGTTAGAGATTATGATGACATATACAGCGGAATAAAAGACATAAAGAAAAGCGTTGTCTGGCTTAGCAGTGAGACGTGCAACTATAATATTTACAAGACGATAGAAAAACAAAATACTATAGTTGATATGTTTACGCCGGCATTGCAGCTCAAAGCAATCAAAAATGAAACAGAAATAAAAGGTATGAAAAAGGCGCATCTTTTAGACGGAGTTGCGATGACAAAATTTATTTACTGGCTTAAAAATGTAGTCGGAAATGAAACGCTGGATGAAGTATCGCTCGGAAATAAATTAGAGGAGTTTAGAGGTGCCGCAGAAAGCTATATCGAGCCAAGCTTTGAGCCGATTGTGGGGTATATGGATCACGGCGCGATTGTTCATTACAGTGCGACAGAGGATTCGTCATACGATATCAGACCGGAGGGAATTGTCCTAATTGATTCGGGAGGACATTATCTTGAGGGCACTACTGACATAACAAGAACTATCAGCCTTGGAGAGGTCTCTGACAAAATGAGGCATATGTATACCCTAGTGCTAAAGGGACATCTAAAGCTTGCAGCAGCCACATTTAAAAAAGGCTGTAGTGGAGTTGCGCTTGACTATCTGGCAAGAGAATCATTGTGGGCAGAAGGCTTTGATTATAATCATGGAACCGGACACGGTGTTGGATGTCTGCTTAATGTTCATGAAGCACCTAATGCTTTCAGATATAGAATAATGGATAACAGTCAGCAGAATCCAGTGTTAGAGCCTGGAATGATAACTTCAGATGAACCTGGCGTTTATATTGAAAATGAATTTGGAATAAGAATTGAAAATCTGATTTTATGTGTAGAAAAAGAAACTAATGCCTTTGGAACATTTCTTGGTTTTGAAAATCTTACTTTAGTTCCCTATGACGAGGAATTGATAGATTATTCAATGCTTACAGACAGAGAAAAGAAACTGCTCGGTGAATACAATAAAATTCTTAAGAAACAACTTTTGCCATATTTATCAGATAAAGAGAAAGAGTGGCTGGAGATTTATTGTAAAAGTATATAATATGTGGTAAGATTTACTAATCACATTTATATCACATTTGCATCATATTTGCATAAATTTTTAAATGTGTGAAATAAAAAATGTATTACTGTTGTTTAACTACTGTAATACAAAAAAATTTAAGGAGGAGTTTATGAAAAAGAACATTTTGTGTAAGATTTTCTGTGTTGTAATGTCATTGTGCATGGTTGTGCCAAATGTCAATTACACTGCATTTGCACAGGAAGTACAGGAAGAAAATGCAAATCAGGAAAATCAGACGGAGGAAGCAACTACAGAAGACGCTATTTTGGGGGACTACTATAATCAGTATGCAACAGAATTGCTTGAAAAGGGTATGTTGTCAGTTGACAATGAAAATATATCAATGGAAGCAAATGAAAAATCTGATAGCGTAATCATTTCAGGAGCGAATGCTGATATTTTAGGAGCAACTTTTAAGGTAGATAAAACCTTCAATTTTGATGGCGGAATTGTCAGCAGATTTAGCTTTGACGGACTTACAGTAAGAGGCACAAAAGCAACTCTGGCATTTTATTTGGATGATGAGATTGATCCATTTGCTACAATTTCATTATATCGTCAAAAGAAAAAAGGTGATTGGAAATATTCAAAGGATTTCTCAATAGATATTTCAGACAGAAAGCTTACAGGAGAGCATACAGTAAGCTTTAAGGTTTTGTCAGCATCTGCTGATACTGTAAGCATCTCGCTTAAATCATTTGAATTTGTAGAGAGCTCAGTGCCGGTTATATATTTTGATATTGATGAAGAGGATGGAACTATTTCAGAAATGAACAATTCAGAAGACCATTCGGCAGAGTGTTCAGGAAATATGACAATTAAAGTTCCTGAGGGCTATGTTTCAGAATATACAAGCAAAGAATTGAGCAGTGAAACATATACAATGGAATACATTAGAGGTCGTGGTAATTCTACATGGTGGGCAGATAAAAAGCCTTACAAGATTAAGCTTGACCAGAAGGCTGACTTATTAGGAATGGGCAAGAATAAGCATTGGGTATTGCTTGCAAATTACTATGATAACAGTCTTCTTAGAAATAAGATTACATACTGGCTCGGCCAGGAATTGGGAATGAAGTTTACACCAAAGAGTGTGCCGGTTGATGTTGTAATGAACGGAGAGTATTACGGAAGTTATTTCTTATGTGAACAGATTCGTGTGGGAAAGACAAGAGTTAATATTGATGATTTAGAGGATGAGGATGTAATGGATTCTACAGATGAACCAACTATTACAGGTGGTTATTTATTATCTCTTTTCCCATACAATTATAAAGATGAAAATGTCACCTTTACAACTAAAAATGATGTTGAGTTTACTATAGAAAGTCCTGAATTTGAAGACAGAGAAGTAAATGAAGCACAGGTTAATTACATTACAAATTATGTGCAGAGTGTGGAGGATGCCATATACGGTAAGGATTTCTGTCTGGAGGACGGAACATCATACAAAGATTTGATGGATGTTACATCGGCTGTTTATTATTACTGGATGCAGGAATTTTCGATGAATGGCGATGGATTCATATCAGGCAGTACATATCTTTACAAAGAGAGAAATGGAAAATTATTCTGGGGACCACTGTGGGATTTTGACTATGTTGCATGGGGTTCAACAGAGTATGACGGTTTGCAGACTGAAGGCTGGTGCCACACAAACTCAATGTGGTTTGCAAGATTATTCAAGGATGAAACATTTGCGAATGCTGTAAAGGAAACATGGCCAATAATCAGAGAAAAGATGGTTGAACTTGTAAAGGAAGGCGGTCAGCTTGACAAATACAAGGAACAGATGGAAATTACAGCGAGATACAATTTTGAAAAATGGGGTATGTCAGACATTGGCTTCTGGTGGGACGATTATTACGGCGAATCAGAAGAATCACCAGCTACACAACTTACATACGATGAGGAAATCGAGAGACTTCGTGAATGGATTA
Organism: uncultured Eubacterium sp.; assembly: GCA_964631845.1. Classification (GTDB taxonomy): domain Bacteria; phylum Bacillota; class Clostridia; order Lachnospirales; family Lachnospiraceae; genus Eubacterium_G. The sequence continues at coordinate 4,173 of CAZWAG010000029.1, read as the reverse complement.
ACTTAAGAATTGACTGGGTTGATGAAAACGTAGACAGTTTAGAGCCTAGGGAAGCAACCTTGAAGTTTGTTGTTGATGGACAGGAATATGCTACAAGAACAGTATCAGCAGGAGATTGCTTAACGGATATGCCACAGTCACCTGAAAAAGAAGGATATGTATTTATTGGCTGGGAAAAAAGCTTAGAATATACATATGAAGAATTGTTAGATGCTTTGGGATTGACACAGAGTCAGGTTGAAGAATTTTTTGGACCGGGAGAATTCGAGGAATTTATAAATGAATATTTCTCAGGAGAATTTAATGCAGAGGATGAGATTTATCTAAATATGACTTTGACAGCAAAGTTTGTTGAAGAGTCAAAGGTTGTCGCTCCAAAATCAATTGAGTTAAGCAGAGAGCAGGTAAGATGCTCATTGTGGGATGACGGATTCCAGCTTAAAGCATCAGTTATTCCATTTGACACTACAGTTTCAAGTGTACATTGGAGCTCAAGTAATCCTGAAGTTGCATATGTAGACAGTTATGGATATGTTGAGGTATACAAAGCAGGTATGGCTGTTATCACAGCGAAAACATCAAATGGAATCAGCAAGACATGTAAGGTTATTGTTTACGATGATGATGAAGAGATGTCATACGAAGAAGAAGCTCAATTTTCTAAATCAAAGTATGAGGTAAAGGTTGGGGATTATAAAAAATTGCCTATTTACTATAGTCCTTCACCAGCATTGATGAATTTAAGCTTTGAATTTATATCTAGCGACAGCTCTGTAGCAGAGGTGGACGAAGTGGGTGTTATTCATGCGGTTGCACCGGGAACAGCTACAATTGTTGCTTATACATATGGAACTGTAATGACAACTAACATAGTTGTATTAGGTGAAGAAGTTCCTGAAGTTATAATTAAGGATGACAAAGATACTGTAGATAATACAAAGAATATAACAAAACAGGAAGCTGTTACAAAATTTACTGTTGATAAAATTAACTATGCAGTTGTATCAGACGGAAAGGTTGCAGTGATGGGAGCAGACAAAAACATTAAGACTCTCAAGATTCCAAAGACTGTAAAATATCAGAACAAAACATACAAAGTTACAAACATTAATGCAAAAGCATTTTATGGTTATAAGAAGCTTAAAAAAGTAAGCATTGCATCAGGAGTTCAATTTATCGGAACAAAGGCATTTGCAAACTGCAAGAATTTATCATCTGTCACAATAGGAAGCGGTGTACAGGTTATTTACTCAAAAGCATTTTATAACGATAAAAAGTTAAAGAGCATTAAATTAAATGCAGACAATGCAAAGATTAACAAAAAGGCATTTGGAAACATTAATAAAAAGGCAAAAATTAAGGTAAAGAAGAAAAATTATAAATATTACAAGCTGGTGCTTAAGGGCAAAAAGATTGTAAAGTAAAAATATTTTTTCACAAAAAATTACCAAAATTAACATTTTAAAAACAAAAAATAAAAGTATCCTCCATATATAAATTATATGGAGGTATTTTTATGTACATTTTAAAAAATGCACTTAGAAACATTAGCAGATCCAAAGGAAGAAATATTCTTATTGGAATAATAGTTTTAGCAATTGCCTTTTCATCATGTATTGCACTTTCAATTAGAGAGGTTACAGTAAAGACGAAAGAAAGTAGCAAAGAAAACTTGAAAATCACAGCGCAGATATCAATTGACAGGGAAAAGATAATGTCTGAACAGACTGACAGAGAAAGCATGAAAAGTGCAATGGCAAACTTGGAAATGTTATCGTTAGATGATATGTTAAAATATGCTGAAAATAAAAATGTAAAAGAATTTTATTACACTGCTTCTGTCTCTCTCAATGCAGGTGGGAGCCTTGAAGCGGTAGACACAACCGGTATAACAGAGGAAGAGACTGAGTCCGGTTCTAACCAGGGAAATGCAGCAAGACTTGATGGAAATATGCCGGACGGTCAGTCAAATGAAGGTGGTATGGGTGGCAAAGGTGGACGAATGGGAATGCAGGGCGACTTTACACTTATAGGCTACAGCTCGGATGAGGCAATGACAGCCTTTGTAAATGGTACAAGTCAGGTGGCAGATGGTGCAATGTTTGAGCAAAATGACGCTACAATGCAGTGTGTAATCAGCTCGGAGCTTGCTACATACAATGAACTCAAGGTTGGTGACACAATAAAGCTTGCAAATCCTAATGATGAGGATCAAACATATAAGCTTACAGTTTGCGGAATATACAAGAATGAGGAAAACGATGAGTCATCAGACAGTATGATGGGTGGATTTTCAGCATCATATGATTCAGCAAATCAGATTTATACAAGCTATGAAAATCTGCAAACTATAATTGACAAATCACAGGAGAATGCAACAACATCTACAGATTCGGTTACCGGCAGAGAGATAACAACTGCGATTCAAGCATCTACTAATGGGACATATACATTTGCTTCTGTGGACAAATATGAGGCGTTTAAAAGTGAAGTTGAAAAAGAGTTAGGTGATAATTACACAGTTACATCTAATGATATAACTGCGTATGAAAGCAGTCTTGCTCCCCTTGATAATTTGAGCAAGTATGCAGGTTATTTCCTTGTTATAATTTTAGTTATCGGTGGAATAATCCTTGTTGTTCTCAATTTGTTTAATATTAGAGAGCGCAAGTATGAAATCGGAGTTCTGGCTGCAATTGGAATGAAAAAACCAAAGATAGCAATGCAGTTTATCACTGAACTTATTGTTGTGACATTTGCTGCGATTATTATAGGAACAGCAGCAGGAGCTGTTGTCTCAGTTCCTACAACAAATAAATTGCTAGAACAACAGGTTAGCAGTGCAAAGGAAGAACAAGAGAATCAAAATCAAAACTTTGGAAGAGGAATGAATGGCGGACCTTCAATGAAGAATATGGGACAAATGGCGCCTGCTTCTGAGGTAAATTATGTATCTCAAATAAGTCAGGCAACTGACATAGCAGTAGTTGGAAAGCTTATTTTGATTGGAATTGTATTATCCATAGCATCGGGGTGTGTTGCGATTGTTTCAATACTTAAGTATGACCCGCTCAAAATATTGTCGAACAGAGATTAGGAGGTGCCACATGAGTTTGTTAAAATTAGAAAATGTTTCTTTTCAGTATGAGAAGAACAGTAAAAAAGTAATTAAAAATTTATCGTATGAATTTGAATCAGGAAAAGTGTATAGCATAGTTGGAAAATCAGGTGCAGGAAAAACAACATTGCTCTCGCTCATTTCAGGTCTTGCAGAGCCTACTGAAGGAAAAATATATCTCGAGGAAAAAGAAATAAACAAAATAGATAAATATGAGTACAGAAGTAAATATGTAGGCGTAATCTTCCAGAATTTTAATCTTCTTCCTAAATTGACAGCGGTGGAAAATGTAATATTATCCATGGATATTGCCGGAATAAAATCAAAAGACAAAAAGGAAGAGGCATATAGTATTCTGGAAAAAATGGATATAGACAGAGACGAAGCCTCGAGAAGAATATTAAAGCTTTCAGGTGGACAGCAGCAGAGAGTTGCAATAGCAAGAGCTTTGTCCTACAATCCAAATATTATACTTGCAGATGAGCCTACAGGAAATCTGGACGGGGACACTCAAAAAGAAATAATTAATATTTTAAAAAGGCTTGCCAGGGAAGAAAATAAGTGCGTGATACTTGTAACCCATTCACCCGATGTGGCAAAGGCTTCGGACGAAGTATATAAGCTGGCATAAAATAAAGGATTAAGAAAACACTCTCGGATGGAAATCAGAGAGTGTTTTTGAACATATGATTATAATTAATAGAATGGCTTAAATTAGACATAATATAATATTGACATTAGTTCGGCTGACCGATATATTATAATAAAGGAGGGAAAGCTGATGATTATAAATGATTTACTTGAAAAAAATCATATGTCCAGATATCGCTTAAGTAAAGAAAGTGGAGTTGCAATGACAACAATCACCGATATTTGTAGTGGCAAAGCAAATCTTGAAAAGTGTTCAGCTGGAACTTTATATAAGATAGCAAGAGTTCTTGGAGTAACTGTTGATTCAATATTGGAGAACAATAATTCAGACAGGATGGATTACAGGTGTTCTTTTGAGACATTTAAGAGCAATACTTGCCATCATGTGAAGGACATGGGTGATA
>CAZWAG010000028.1:0-22113 GCA_964631845.1 uncultured Eubacterium sp. | reverse complement strand
ACGCTCCACATTTGCTACATTTAACAAGGTTTGGAGCTGACATTTTCCAGTTAGCTCTTCTCTTATCTCTTCTTCCTTTGGATGATTTGTTCTTTGGACAGATAGACATGGTTTACACCTCCTTAAACTGATTAAAAACATCTAAAATTTTCGACATTCTCGGATCGAGTTCTGCCACGTCGCAATTACACGATCCCATATTGAGATTAGCGCCGCATCTATTGCAAATTCCTTTGCAGTCAATTCTACAAAGAACTTTCATAGGTAAATTAACCAGAATCTCGTTATGAATAAGTATTTCAGTATCAAAATCCATATCCTTGATAAAGAATTCTTCATCAAGCTCTGCTTCTTTTTCCGCCGATGTCTTGTTCATATCCAAATCTTTGAAGTAATCAATATCAATCTTTGTGTCAACATCTTCTAAACATTTATCACAAGGGATAGATAATATCACATAGCCTTTGCAAGTACATGATATATGCTTATTTCCATCATTATGAAGTTTGATATCAATGCTTGAATCTTTAACAGGATAATTATTCAAACCTGTTGAAAATGTAGATTCTTCATATTTGACATTTAAATTCTTTGATGAGTTTTCCTTTTGTAATAACTCGAATAAATTAACAATCATAATATCCTTTCTTCAAAGACACCTTAACAATTATACATACGAAGAATATGTTTGTCAATTCTTTTTTATTAACTACTTAACTAATGCAACCGTTTCTCTAGCAATAGTCAACTCTTCGTTTGTCGGAATAACAAAAACCCTTACCTTTGAATCCGGCGTAGACAATTCAATCTCTTCGCCTCTTTTTTCATTTTTAGTCTGATCTATTTCAACTCCAAGATATGTAAGCTTTTCACACACAGCTTTTCTTACATATTGATTGTTTTCACCAACACCTGCAGTAAACACAATATTGTCCACTCCATTCATAACAGCAACGTAAGCTCCAACAAATCTTACTACCTGATGAACATATGCATCTAATGCTGATTTTGCAATCTGGTTGCCATCTTCTATTGCTTTTGTAATATCTCTAAAATCACTTGATACACCAGATAATCCGGCTATACCAGACTCTTTGTTTAACATATTTGTGATTTCTGAAACAGTCATATTTTCCTTTTCTGCAATTACTTCAATAATGCCGGGATCAATATCTCCTGATCTTGTACCCATAATAACACCTGCTAAAGGAGTAAGTCCCATACTGGTATCAACTGATTTGCCATTTTCTACAGCACAAATACTTGCACCGTTTCCAAGATGACATACAATAGTCTTTGTCTCATTGTAAGGCTTGCCAATAATCTCAGCAACTCTCTTAGAAACAAATGAATGTGATGTTCCATGGAAACCATATCTTCTGATTTTATATTTATCATAATATTTTCTAGGCAAAGCATACAAGTATGCGCTCTCACTCATTGTCTGATGGAATGCTGTATCAAACACAACTACATTTGGAGTATCCGGCATAATTTCCATGCATGCTTTAATTCCAATAATATTTGCAGGATTGTGCAATGGAGCTAAATAGTTACAGCTCTCAATTTTTTTAATCACGTCTTCTGTAACAATAGCACTCTCTGAGAAATATTCTCCACCGTGAACTACTCTGTGTCCAACAGCATTAACCTCACTCATATCAGAAATAACACCGTTTTTTTTGTCTGTCAAAGCATCAATGACAGCTGCAATAGCTTCGTTATGTGTTGGCATATCTATTTCTTTTGTCTCTTTGTAGCCTTTATGCGATGAATATGTAATTGAGCTTTTGTCTATACCAATTCTTTCACATAAACCTTTTGCTAACACTTGTTCAGATTCTGAATTGATAAGCTGAAATTTTAATGATGAACTTCCACAATTTATAACTAATACTTCCATTTTAAACTCCTTATGAAATCTGTGCCTGAACTGCTGTGATTGCAGTAACACCAACTATATCTCTTGCACTACAGCCTCTTGATAAATCATTTATAGGCTTTGCAATACCCTGGCAAAGCGGACCATATGCTTCGGCCTGTCCAAGTCTCTGTAATAATTTATATCCAATATTACCTGCATCTAAATCCGGGAAAATAAGAACATTTGCTTTTCCTGCAACTTTACTGTTTGGTGCTTTTAGCTCTGCGATTTCCGGAATCAATGCAGCATCTGTCTGCAATTCACCATCAATCAAAAATTGAGGGTATTCCTTTTGAGCAATTTCAGTAGCTGCAACAACCTTTTCAACGTCCGGATGCGCTGCACTTCCATAGGTTGAATGTGATAACATTGCAACCCTCGCTTTTGTGCCAACTAAGAACTCAAACGACTGAGCACTACTAGCAGCAATATCAGCCAACTGTTCCGGATTTGGATTTTGATTCAAGCCGCAATCTCCCATAATAAAAACACCTTTATGACCCATATCTTTGTTTGGAACACATATAACAAAGAACGCAGAAACGAGTTTGCTGCCAGGTTTAGTTTTTATAATCTGCAATGATGGACGAAGTGTGTTAGCCGATGAATGACAAGCTCCTGAAACAACTCCGTCAGCATCCCCTGCCTTTAGCATCATACATGCGTAATACATGTAATCGCTTACCAGCATTGCACGTGCCTGACTAGGAGTCATACCTTTTGCTTTTCTCAACTGATAAAACTCTTCAGAATATTCATCAATTTTATCACTGTCATGGGGATTAATAATAGTAACTCCATTAAGATCATAACCTGCTCCGTATTTTTCTACTTCCTCAGGCGATGCCAAAATAATAACATTTGCGAAATCCTCCAAAACAATCTGTTCTGCAGCCTCATATATTCTACTATCCATTCCTTCCGGTAAAACTATTGTTTTACGATTGAGTTTAGCTTTAAGCTTTAATTCTTCTATAAATCCCATTTTATCCTCCAAGGTAAAAACATATATCTAAACAAAACTATAAGAGCGAAATAACTTCACTCTTAATTAATATAAACATTATAATACTTTTACATTTAATTAACAACATTCAATTATTATTTATTTGTGCTCTATAACGATTTATTTGCACTTGATTTGTTTACAATATAAGCAAAGAAATGTTAAAATGTCCCCGAGGAGATAAAGATGAAAACAGTTGGAATTATTGCAGAATACAATCCATTTCACAATGGACATAAATATTTGATTGAAAAAGCCAGGGCAGAAACTAACGCTGATAACGTCATAATTTTATCTAGCGGAAATTTTGTTCAAAGAGGCGAGCCTGCTATATTTGACAAATACACCCGCTCTGAGGTTGCGATAAATAACGGCGCTGACGTTGTATTTGAACTGCCTGTTGTTTATTCCACAGCTTCAGCGGAGCTATTTGCGTATGCTTCAGTTAAATTTATGGATGATTTGAATGTTGTTGACTATCTTTGCTTTGGATGTGAGTTAAATGACATCGATTCTTTGTCGAAGATTGCCGAAGTGTTAACTAATGAACCAATTGAATATAAAGAAGCTTTGTTGAAGCACTCTAAAGCCGGTTTATCATTTCCTAAAGCGCGCAGCTTATCTTTATGTGATTATTTTAAAAAATCAAATATAAATATTGATGCTGAAGCTATATTGAGTACACCTAACAATATATTGGCTATTGAATATTTGAAAGCTTTAAAAAAATTGAATTCAAATATTATTCCTATGCCAATCAAGCGAATTGGCGGTGGATATTCTTCTACTGAAATTAATTGTGAATATGTCTCAGCTACTGCTATTAGAAATCAAATATCAAATAATAATAGTTATGAAAATCTTCTTGAATCAGACATTTTTAATTTTTACAAAGACAAAAAGCCTATGTTTATGTCTGATTTTAACCAGATACTTTCTTACAGATTATCAAGATGTAATCTCGAGGATATATTTGATATAAACGAAGATTTGGCAAATAGAATTTTAAATAATATATCTTCTTATACAAATATCGATAAATTTATAAGCCAGCTTCAATCAAAAAATTATACTTACTCTGCAATATCAAGAGCGATGATACATGTTCTTCTTGGTATTAAAAGCAAAGACATAAATGAATTTAAAGAAAACGGTTGTCATTTTTATGCCAGAATATTAGCGTTAGCTTCAGAGTCAAATATATTATCACAAATAAAGAAAAATGGTGATTTGGAATTGATAAGCAAATTTTCAACTTATTACCAGCAGGCATCCGGACTAAGAAGAAAAATGCTTGATATCTCACTTAATGCCGATATGCTATATCAACAAATTTATATGACAAAATATAATCATATAATTCCGAATGAATTTAATGAACAAATAAGAAAAATTTAAAAATGGCACCTTAGTTTGCTTAAGGTGCCATTTTTAAATATGAAAGAAGAATGTGCCAATACACATTCTTCTTTCATTTGATAATCTTTTATTTTCCTACAACTGTATTATTCCAGTTATATTCTACATCACTATACAAAGGATTTACTTTAGTAAGAATATTATCATATAAAGCCTTATGCCCACTATATGTACTCATTAAAGTATTATCATAAAGCTGTGATGCAACATCATTTATTGTATATTCATATACGTCAGAATATGTTACCGTACCATCTGAATTTTTAGCATATGCTCTTACAAGATAAGTTACTGTGTAGCCATTCTTGTTCAGATTAGATACATTCATAGTTCTTGCATAATAATTTGCCGTAGTAGAACTTCCCATCTGTACGTCTAACAGTCCTTTTACTGTAGCTGCATAACTTACAACATATTGATTAGAAATATCAGCTGAATTTTCCAAAGTCATATCCGTTGCTGTAATACCATTATTATTGTAAACAAGACCGTATACAAGTCCAACTTCCGAAGCATCCTTTGCCGTACCATCCACAGAGTAGACAACTCGAAGTCCCATAGCTCCATCAACGCCATTAAGGGAAGCAGACATCTGGTATCCTTCGATATTCACTTCATTTTCTGTTGATTCCGGCTTATTAACTAAAGTGTTATTCCAAATATAGTCAACCTTTTCATAAGAGCTATCAACGGATGTTAACACTTTATATAACGAATCGTGAGCTGTACCTGTTGGCATCTTCTTATTGTCATATAAATCTTTTGCAATATTAAAGACATTATAAGAAGTTATGGCACTATACGCAATTCTACCATCTGCAAGTTTTGCATATACTCTCACTTTATAATCTTGGTTATAACCATTTCCTGTAGGCATTGTCATAGCATAATACTCAGCTGTAGCAGATTCACCCATCTGAGAATCACGCTTACCTTCATCAGTTGCAGCAGCATCAGTTACATAAATACTACTACTATTTATAACCATATCTTCATCTGTTATCTCACCATTATCTAATCCAAAGACAAGACCAAATTTTTTCACAGACTGTCCTTCTACCGTAGGCTCTTTCTGATAGATTGTTCTGATAGCAACTGTGTCAGCTATTCCACCTAATGTGGTTGTCATCTGGAATCCTGTAACACCCAAATCATTGCTGACAACACTTTCTTCAACGATAGGTGTTATATTCTTTACACCAAACACTGCCACCTCAGATATCTGATAGCCCCAGTTACAATTTCCATCTGTAATATTAAATCTAACATATTTTACAGTACCCTGAGTATATGACGATGTGTCAACCTTATCTTCATATGTATCAGCATATGCTTTTTCAGTTACTTCTGCCACTGTTTCATAATTAGTTCCGTCTGAAGAAAATTCTACGTTATATGCTGTGGCACTGGTATTTTCTGCCTTAAATGCCATAAGTACTGCTTCAATATCTGACGCATCGTATTCCTTCACAAGCTCTAATGTAATTGTAGCCTCTTTATCCAAGCCACCCCATGTTGTATGGACTGTCTTAGCACTTGTTGCAGATACTTCTCCATCTACTAATATCGAAGTATCTGTACTACCTTCCTGATGTTCACTTTCAATAGTGTCCACTGTTACTGTAGCACCAAGAGCAATATTTCTATCATTATTCAGTAATCTAGTGTATGTACCATCATCTACCTCTACTTCTTTTTCGATTCCTGATGAAACACTTTCACCGCTGACAGACACTACTCTCAATGTATGTATACCAGCAGCAACATCTGTTATAGTGTAGCTTCCCGCATCAATATTGTCTGCAATCTTTATTCCATCCATATAAACATTGTATTTAAAATCTTCATGTCCTACTGCGAAAAATATTGTGTATGTAATTTCACTTAAATTATTGGATGATACTGTAAATCCTGCCGGATTTTCTATTTCCGGAATTTCTATTGTTTCTGTATTGCAGTCTCTATCCAACACTGCAATCTCCTTTAATTGCATACCAAACTGTGCGCCAGATGGATAAGATACTTTAACATATCTTACATAGCCTGTTGCAGAAACATTATCAATTGTAGCATGCAATTCACTATCATCTAATTCCTCTGCTGTTGCAATGCTTTTGTTGTCTACAACAGTCTCATATTCATAGCCATCCTTAGAGAATGCTACAGAATAAGAGTGCTCAACAACACTGGCATTTGCTTCACTATTCTTGTATGCAATTACCACCTGTTCAATTGTATCAGCCTTGTAATAAGCTCCTAAATCAACTATTACATACGATGGTTCTTTTTCTGCCCATGCACCATCTTTTGCAGTAACAGCACAATGAGCTGTGCTTAATGAACCGTCTGTAATCTTATCCTTTGTTGTACCTTCTCCATCAGGCATTACACCAGAAGGAATTACATCCTTGCCAAGGGCAAGATTATATTTCTGACCTGCTATCATTTCTTCTACAGTCGCTGCAGGTTCAACAGTTACCAGACACTGTGAAGTATGAGTGCCTACTGTTGCTATAATTGTAGCCTGACCTTCACTCTTCGCAGTCAATTTACCATTCTTATCCACAGACACAACCTGATCATCAGATGATTCCCATGTTACTGTAGTGTCATCTGTTGTGTCTTCCGGAGTAATCCTTACTGACAATTTATCTGTTGTAAGATTTTTCATTGTCAATGTCGTATTAGATATTTCTATTTCTGTAATTGGAATTGCAGCTATGACTTCAATAGTACATTCTGCTTTTTCTCCGTTTGGAATGGTTGCTGTTATTGTTACAGTACCAACTGTTTTTGCTGTTACAAGTCCATTTTCAACAGTTGCAATGCTGTTATCACTACTTGTCCAGCTGACATTTTTGTCTGTTACAGCTTGAATCTGCAATGTTCTTCCGATAGCAACTTTTGCTGATGTTATATCAAGAGAAATTGTTCCCTCAATAATAATCTCTGAAGAAGTAACATCAGACAAACTCATTCCTTTTCTATAGGTCACAGCTTTTACAATTGTCGATTTTGAAACAGTTACCGGCTCAGTGTAGGTTTTTGAATCTTCAGTAGGATCACTTCCATCTAATGTATATTTAATTTCTGCACCCTTTACATCTGTAGACATAGTTACTGTCTGTGCATCTTTGTAGGTGCCACTTTCCGGTGTGATAGCCGGTGCATCTGCCTTTTGAGCTCCGTATACTTCAAACTCATAAATAGAATACTCATACTGTGTTCCTCTCTGAACTCCTTGCATTTTAACATATCTAGCATTTACCGCAGCAAACTCAGATATCATTTCTCCAGCCATACCACTTTCTTCTGATACAGTTGTCCAATTTTCTCCATCAACAGATACCTGTATCTGGTATTTGCTTGCGTAAGCTGCTTCCCAATTAAGTACAACTTTGTTAATAGACTGAACAAAACCTAAATCTACATAAATCCACTGATCATTAGACTCAATGTCATCTATAGTTTTTGCCTGCCATCTTGTTCCGTTGTCTCCATCAGTAACTTTGCCAGCAGTATCACCATCTGTCTGTGAAGAAGCTGTTGCCGGCTTATTTAAAGCAAGGTTTTCATCAGAAGATACCTCTGTGCCTTCAATTATAATAGTTGTTGCATTATATGCCGAATCAATACATCCATCTTTTACTGCAAAAGCTTTGATTGTAGTATCACTAGATACAAGAATCTTTTCTCCTGCTTCATACTTATTAGAATCTGTTGTAGGAATTGTTCCATCTGTTGTGTAGTAAATGGTTGCTCCCTCATCACACACCAATTCAACTAACTGCGTATCTTCATATGAAACATTACCATTTACGCCTTCAACTGTATCACCTCCTGCCAAAGGAGTTACATTAATTATAGGTGTAGATACCTGTGTCAAATCAAAGCTTATATTATTTATGTTGAAGCTTACCAGAGCACCTGAAGCAATAGTTGCAGTCCCGGCAGAATCACCATTTTGTTTTTTAATAGTAACTGTCTGTGCTTTATCAGTTGGATTCCATACCTGTGCTGTATATGTCTTTGATGCAACATTGCCGTTATCATCTTTTGTATCTTTTACATAAACAGAACCTTGTATATTACCTGTTACCACATAATCGTTAGTTCTATATCCTAACTGGTCCATTGCGGAAATAAACCACAAAGTGTTAGCTCTATCCTCTGCCTGTACGGATGTGACATTTGCTTCAAATTTGTCATAAGCACTCTGAGGATTTGTCTGTGAAAGAAATGGCCATGTAATATGCTGCCAGCCATTATCCGGGGTTACATATTTATCAGGATCATGCCACCATTCACTTTCTGGTAGCCCATCAGCCAATTCCTGTTCATGTAATATTGTTTCAATACCAATTGCATAGTTAGTGTCATCTTCAAGTCCCTGATAAATCTTTGCACATTTTTCCTGATTCATACCATAGTTTGTAAGATACTCTGAAATTGGCAACCACTGAATACCATATACATAAACAGGCTGTCCGCCAAAGTATGTTCCATATCCCATAGATGCACCATAAATCTGTCCTGTTCCTTCAAATGGATAATCCTCAAGCCAGTTAGTCTCGTCGTAGTCGAACCAATACTGTTCTACTGCGTCCATTTCTGTAGTAAATCCGTAAGCACCTGCATCAATGTATGACTGATTTCCAGTTGCTTCTCCCCAGAGATACATACCTACCCAACTGAACAATGCCTCAGAAGCCGATTCCTGATTGTTACCTGAATCACTATCTCCATATCCGCCTGCCCAAGAATGTCCGGCATACTGGTCAAACGCTCTAAATTTACAGAACATTTCATCATCACTTGGATTTGCATAGTCTCTTACAAGGATTTCTACCATATCTTTATATTCATTGTAAAATTCTCTGTCGTAGGATGCCAACACTGCAGCACCATACATAAAATATCCATAAGTAAAATGGTGGTCGCAGATTGCTGCATTGGCACCATAGGCACTGTCCGGATAATAAACAGTTCCCCAATCCTTATTGTAGATGAGATAACATCTGTCATCTCCACCACTATAAGTAAACCAGTCCTCCAAAATACTCTTTAATTTCTTTAATAATTTATCTCTTATTTCATTCTCACCTAACTGGTCAGCCATTACCGCGCTGATTGCGAGTGGATGTACATTTTTTCCTTCCCAATATGCATCTGATACAGGAGCTGTATTTACCTTTGAGGCAACTACTGTATTTAGATAATCCACCATTTCCTGACTATCAAACATATCGCTGTTTGGTGTAGCAAAAGTTGGAAGCAATCCTGCAAACTGCTGGGTTGTTGTAAATTCATTACTCCAGATTGCCTTCATATCACCACGAATAGACGTATATGTAGTAACCGGATTGTCTGCGTCTGACGAGCGCTTCCACTGATGTGGCAACAAGGCCTGCATAGACACATCAGAGAATCCCTGTCTTTTTATATTTGTAGTCAAAGTATATTTAGTAACAATTTTTGAGGTACCCTGATCAAATGTATATCCTACATAAGTATCTGTTACAAAAGCATATCCATGCTCATAATACTCTTGTATTGTTTCAGCCTTTGCGTCAGTCATTGCCGCAACAGACATATAATTATCTGAATTTTCAGGGAATGTTATCTTAATCTTACAATTTGAACCGGCTACCATTGTCTTAAATGTCGTTCCTTCCGGAACATTCACACAATAGTAAGATCCTTCATTTTTTGCTTTAGTATTTTCCTCATCCATTGATTTAAAGGCAATATGATCTGTAGTAACTACATCCCCCTTATTTCCCAGGATTACATTGCCATCTTTATCATAAAATTCTGTAATGGATACTCCACTGATAAATACAACTTTATTATCACAGAAATCATTAAAGAAATATGGCGAACCTTTAACCAATGTAGTTTTCATCTGAAGGCCATTGTCGTCCATAAGTCCTAATTCAACAGAATAGTCTCCATAGTTTTCTACTCTGTCATATGTAGAAGCACTATCCAGATTATCCGTGCTGATATAAAAATCTCTACCAGTCTCTGTGCTCTGATCTGTTCCAAGATCTGTTGGTCCTCTTTCTCCTACCCAACCTGATGTTGCTGTAAGAACTCCAAGACCTTTTGTAGAGAAGCCTGCCTTTAACGGTGTTACGCAAAGCAAATTACTGAACTTCTGTACCATTGCGGATGACCACCAGCTATTAGAATCTACAGGTACTTTTATATTCTCTTCATTAACAAATGTTGGAAGTTTGTTTTTCTCATTATACATTTGTCCTGAAACATAAGAACCTTTGCCATTAGGATTCTCATAAATCTGCTCTTGTGGCAAATCTTCAAGTGTTTCATTCTCTTTACTGTCGCCTTCTTTATATTCATAGACCGAGAGTTCATAAATACCGAAACCGCTTCCACTCTCAACCTTTGTATATCCGAATACACGCACATATCTTACGTTTTCCTGATACAATGTAAAATTGTCCTCATTGTATGCATATCCTTTTGTAACACGATGAACTGTTTTCCAATTTGTTGCATCACTGGATACCTCAACATCATATATTTTTCCTGCATCGGCATTCCAATTTATAATAATTCTTCCGATAGTGTATTCCTGTTGAAGATCAACATAAATCCACTGATCATCTCCCTGATAGGATGTATAGGATGTTCCAGCATCTCCGTCAACTGCATTTTCAGGTTTTACATTATTGTACGCATCCTCTAACAAATTACCATCTGAATCGTACATCCACCATTCATCTCTTACATCAACTTCTACTTCTTTGTCATTCTTAATAATAGTATTTTTTCTTGAAACAACAGGTTTATTTAATGCCAGATTTGTTCCATAATTAGCCGGTCTCTTTACAAATCCATTATCACCATATGCTTGGAATTCATAGAAAGAACATCCGTATGCTAATGCTCTTTCAGTCATAGTGATTCTGACATATCTTGCCTGTTTCTGTTCTGTTGTTAAATTATCAAAGGATATTGTCTGTTTTAGAGGGTCTTCAGTTGAATTTGTTGACTCTTCTTCCGAAGGTTCCTCTGTCGTTGTTTCTGTTATTTCATCAGAAAGAGTTATGCTTCCACGGGTAAGCTCACCATCACTTCCATATGCAACAACAATATATTCGTGAGTCCCTTCAAGGAGTTTAACATCATTAATCAAATCCAAACGATTGTCTTTATCGAATGTGAATCCATCAGGTGCTGTTGCAACAGTATTTTCATCGTCTACAAATATCTTATATGTAACCGCACCATCTACTGCGTCCCAGGACAGAATAGAACTTTTAGTTCCATTATCATTTGTCTTTACTGCCCCTGCTTTAATTTTAATTGCATCCGGTGCAACCGTTTCTCCCGAACCGTCGCCTTCTGTTTCTGTAGAAGTATTTCCTTTAGAATATACCTCTGTCCAGTTTTCTTCATCATTTGAAAACTCAATCTTATAAGATTTGGCATAAGCTGCCTCCCAATGGATATAGATATGGTCTATGTCTGCTGTCTTTCCAAGGTCCACATAGAACCATTCATTCTCATCATCTTGCGCTGCCTGCCATCTTGATGAATCATTGCCGTCCACTCCGTTCTCCGGTGCATCACCACCACTCTGTGAGCTTGCATAAACCGGTCTTCCCACAGAAATACAATATGGCTCGTCGTCTTCTGCCGCAGAAATATTAACTAACTGCATCTGCGGGCAAACAGTCACAACCATCGCCAATGATAAAACGAGCGATAAAACTTTTTTAATTGTTCCTTTCATATTTCCTCCTTCTATATGAAAAAATAATTTGACATAATAACAGAAGAGCGCACTTCTCCACAAATAATGTTTGTTTTTAAGCACTTCTCCAATATAATGTCATTAAGTTTTTATCCCCTTCAATTTTCCTAAATATATTTTAACATTTTTTAGTCGAAAAAAATATATTTTTTTATCATTTCATGACCTTTTTGCATAACAAAAAAACACAATTGCAGACATAGGTCCACAACTGTGCTTATAATTTTTATGTTATATACTATAATTTAATTTTCAAGCAACTCAAAGCAATATACTATAACATAATATATTATAATATAATTAGTTTTTAAAGCTGTGAATTGGAGCCGGAATTCTACCTGTTCTATTTACAAATGCATCACATGAGAAATTGTTAACCGGCATAACCGGCGCATAACCAAGCAAGCCACCAAACTCAACTGTATCTCCAACCTCTTTTCCAATAACAGGAATAACTCTTACCGCTGTTGTCTTCTGATTAATCATACCAATAGCAGATTCATCAGCAATAATACCCGCAATTGTAGTTGGCTTTGTATCACCAGGAATAGCAATCATATCAAGTCCAACTGAGCATACACATGTCATGGCCTCTAATTTTTCAATAGTAAGAGCTCCGTCATTCACTGCATCAATCATACCCTGATCTTCACTTACAGGAATGAACGCACCGCTAAGGCCACCTACATATGACGATGCCATTACACCACCTTTTTTAACCTGGTCATTTAACAATGCCAATGCTGCTGTTGTTCCCGGTGCACCGGTTCTTTCAAGGCCGATTTCCTGTAAAATATCAGCAACACTGTCACCAATAGCAGGTGTAGGTGCCAATGACAAGTCAACAATTCCGAATGGGACACCAAGTCTCTTAGAAGCTTCCTGAGCAACTAACTGACCTACTCTTGTAACCTTAAACGCAGTCTTTTTGATTGTATCACATAATACTTCAAAGTTTTCACCGCGAACCTTTTTAAGCGCATGTCTAACAACTCCAGGTCCTGATACACCTACATTAATAATCGCATCTGCTTCTGTAACGCCATGGAATGCACCAGCCATAAACGGATTGTCATCAGGCGCATTACAGAACACAACAAGCTTTGCACATCCAATTGAATCCTGCTCTTTTGTAAGCTCTGCTGTCTTATGAACCATCTCACCCATAAGTCTTACAGCATCCATATTAATGCCTGTCTTTGTGGAGCCAACGTTAACAGAGCTACATACTCTTTCTGTTGTAGCGAGAGCTTCCGGAATTGAACGAATCAAGTTTTCCTCTGCCTTTGTCATTCCCTTGTTAACTAACGCTGAATATCCGCCGAGGAAGTTTACTCCTACTTCCTTCGCAACCTTATCAAGAGTCTTTGCAATAGTTACAAAATCTTCCGGAGTCTTGCATGCGCTACCACCAACCAAAGAAATAGGTGTAACAGAAATTCTCTTGTTAACAACAGGAATTCCATATTCCTTTGAAATATCCTCACCTGTCTGGACTAAATTTCCGGCAAGTTTCTTTATTTTATTGTAAATATTATTGTTTAATGTTTCTAAATCATCACTTATACAATCTAACAAACTAATACCTAATGTAATTGTTCTAACATCAAGATTATAGTTTTCAATCATTTTGTTAGTTTCTAATACTTCAAACTGATTAATCATATATTCCTCCAACTATTATCTGTAAATATTATTATGTGTCTTCAAATTTATAATTAAAATTAGATTCTGTGCATGCTGTTAAAAATATCTTCATGCTGCATTTTAATATTTACACCAATTTCCTGACCGATAGCCTCTAAATCATCAGCCAATTCATGATTTGCTTTTGCTGCATTGTTGCAGTCAACAATCATCATCATGTTAAAATAGTCCTGAACAATTGTCTGAGAAATATCAAGGATATTTACATTATTTTCTGACAAATATGTACAAACCTTTGCAATAATACCTACTGTATCTTTTCCTACAACTGTAATAATAGTTTTCTTCATAAATCCTCCTAATTAATTAAAATTCAACATGACAAGATAATGTATCTCTTCTTGTCACTTTTAAATTAATCCGGTTACAATCTAAACCGGCAAAATTAATTTCATTTCTAACGCTTTCAAATGCCAAATCCGGATAATTATTTTCTTTGCTCAAATGCCCAAGAAAAACATGTTTTAATTTTTCGGACATTATATCTGAAATGAGTTTGCCACAATTTTCATTTGAAAGATGACCCTGATTTCCCCATATACGCTGTTTTAAATAATAAGGATAAGGTCCTGTCTGAAGCATATTAACATCGTGATTCGCCTCAACAAGCAGACAGTCAAGATTATTCAATCTTGAAGAAATATCATCTGTATAATATCCCAAATCAGTCACAACAGCACATGATTTGTCATTGCAGTCAAATCTATAGCAAACAGGCTCAGCTGCGTCATGGCTAATTTCAATTGGCATTACATTAATATCGTCAATCATAAAGCTTTGATCTTTGCTAATGATATTAAAATCATCTTGATTAACCTTTCCAATTGAGTTATTTGAAAAAATATAATCTAATGTACCTTTAGTAGCATATACCTTTGTAGGATGACTTCGCAAATATACACCCAGACCTTTTATATGGTCACTGTGCTCATGTGTCAAAAGAATTGCATCAATTGAATCAGGAGAAACCTCTATCTCCTTCAATCCTTCTTCAACACGTTTTTTACTAATACCCACATCAATCAATATTCTTTTATTGTTTTCTTCTACAAATAGACAATTACCACTACTGCCACTTGCGATAGATGCAAATCTCATATGTAAACCTCAAACTTCCTTGTCCATTTTATTGTATTTTGTGATTTATTTCAACATCAAATGTAGTAATAAACAATATATTCCGAAAATATATTGTAAAATGAAAAGCTATATTAAACCTTTATTATCTTTTTTTTCTATAATTTTATTAATATATTTCAACAAATTAACAGTATCGGGGTGTCTAAATGGAATTAAGCTATGCATCAAATGTGTTATTCCTTCAATGTTTCCTGTTATGGTTGTCACATCATATATAATAAAGAAAAATTATTGCGCATACATATCTAAGCTATTGCATCCAATCTTTAAAATACTATTCAATTGCTCAGCTAATTGCTCATTTCCAATTTTCATAGGTTTGGTATGCGGATGCCCAATTAGTGCAAAGACAATAAAAGAATTATATTTAAACAAATCAATATCTGATTCAGAGTCATACGTACTTAGCACTTTTTGCTGCAATTGCAGTATGTCTTTTGTTATAAACTATGCATATTACTTTGTTTTTAAAGAAAATATGAGTATCCTTAAATACATTTTTTTAATATATGCTCCTACAATCTTATGTGGGATAATAAATTTTAGAATAGTAAATCCTACCAAAAGCAAATCATTATTTGTAAGTAAACAAGACAAATCTAATTTTATATTTGATTCAGTCAAATCAATGTCGCTAATATGTTGCTATGTTATTTTGTTTTCTTCAATCATACAAATCATAAAGCAATTCATAACTTCACAGCTTATACTTATTCCATGCATAAATTTGATTGAAATCACCACCGGTCTTGCAAATTCTACAGGTTTATATTACAAAATCACATTAGCATTTCTTATATTTGGCGGTTTGTCAATTATGTTTCAATCATTTGCGTTTTTAAATAATAAGCAGAAAATGTATTATATATTAGGCAAGCTGGAACAAATAATAATATATTTGTTATTAAATATAACTATAGAAATATTGGTATAAAGGGCGCTCTGCTTAGGATGCGCACTCGTGCGTAAGGAATCCTATCGCAAAAGCGACCACGCTGGTTGCGAGAATCTTTCTTTTCACTTATAAAAAGAAGCGTGAATTTTCACGCTTCTTAAAACTAAAGATATCATTTTTTAGTTGTGAATTATGCTCCACAACTGTGTCTATTACCTAATCTCTTAAAATAGAGCTTTTAAATTTCTATTTATTAATTTAATTCAACCATAAGACCGTCATCTTCATCAGCATCGTATTCTGATGTGTCATCCTGGCCACCTAATTCTTTTCTGCTTTCAACTACAACATTCAATGAGCTGTTAAGAGATGTCATCATTTCATTGTTAGCAGCTTCAAAGCTGTTCATTCCTGTTGTTAAAATGCTCTGAACATTAGCTAAAATGTCATCTGTATACTGCATAGCTCTTGTTCTTAAATCATTAGCTTCTGTTGTAGCTGAATCTAAGATTCCCTGAGCCTCAGCCTGAGCCTGCTCAATAATAGAATTTGCTTCAGCATAAGCCTTCTGCATAATCTCATGTTCGCTAACAAGATGATTGATTTCTGCTGTTGCCTGTGAAATCATTGCTTCTGACTGTTCCTTAGCATCATTAAGAATTGCATCCTTGTTTGCAATAATCTTCTGATATTTCTTGATTTCATCAGGTGTTCTAAGTCTTAACTCAGCCAATAATTCGTCAATATCTTCTTTGTTTACAATAATCTTTGATGTTGACAATGGCTGAAATTTACAATTATCAATATATTCCTCAATTTCTGTAATAATCTGTTCAATCTTACTCATTTTAATTCTCCTTTATGGCTTTAATTTTATCATAGACCTGATTTATAACAGGTTTTGGTACAAATCTACTAATATCCGCTCCGAAAAAAGCTGCTTCCTTTACTGTACTTGAGCTTAGATAAGCATACTCTAAACTTGTTGTAAAGAAAATAGTATCAATATCCTTGTCTAAAACCGAATTAGTTTGCGACATTTGCAACTCATATTCAAAATCAGTCACAGCTCTCAAGCCTCTAACAATAACTTGAGCATCCATTCGTTTTGCGAAATCAACAAGCAATCCCTCGAAAGACATTACTTTTACATTTGGGATATCGCATACGACTTCCTCTAACATTTTAACACGATTTTCGACTGAAAACAACGGAGATTTAGAATTATTGTTCAAAACACCTACTATCAATTCATCAACAATTTTTGCTGAACGCTTTATGATGTCTAAATGCCCCATTGTAACAGGATCAAAGCTTCCTGGATAAATTGCTCTCGTCATACTATTTATCTCCATGTAATTTTATAAATATATGCTTGTTAGTCTTGTACTCTTTTTCTCTTACAATTGAAAAGCCCAATGATTCGACATAATCAAATGAAGTATCAAGTGAAGCTTCAACTATAATCAAAGTATCCTTATTAATTATATCGGATTTACTTAATTGTTCAAGTACATTTTTTTCTAGCAATTTGTTGTATGGCGGATCCATAAAAACAATGTCAAAAATTTCATTGTTATTTTTTGTAAGTGTATTTATTGCTGATTCAACATCTTTATTTATAATAACAGCATCTGATGATAATTTTGTGAACTCAAGATTACTTTTTATACAATCAACTGCTTTTCTATTATTTTCAACAAAATATGCCTTATTGGCGCCTCTACTCAAGGCTTCAATACCAATCGCACCACTTCCACTAAATAAATCAAGAAAAACAGAATCATATATGTCGGTATTTAACATATTAAATAGGGTCTCTTTAATTCTGTCCGTAGTCGGTCTGGTGTTATCACCCTCTATTGTCTTCAATTGTAATCTTCGCGCTTTTCCTGCAATTACTCTCATATCAATCCTCATAAATTATAAAAAGCAAGCAAATATTGCTTGCTCTTTATAATTATAAATTAGTCAATTATTATTCTTCATCAGCAGCTGCTTCTTCTACAACTTCTTCTTTAGCATCTTCAACTACTTCTTCAGTTGCTTCTTCAACCACCTCTTCAGTTGCTTCTTCAACTACTTCTTCAGTTGCTTCTTCAACCACTTCTTCAACTTCCTCCTCTGGAAGTAAAGCCTTAATGCTTAAGCTAATCTTCTTGTCTTCTTCATTAAAGTCAACAATTTTAGCTTCAATTTCCTGACCGATGCTTAATTCATCAGATGGCTTTTCAACATGATGTCTTGCAATCTGAGAAACATGTAAAAGTGCATCAACACCTGGTTCGATTTCTACGAAAGCACCAAAGTCTGTCATTCTTGCAACTGTACCTGTAACGATAACACCTACAGCAAACTTTTCGCTAGCATTGTTCCAAGGATTTGTATCCTCGAACTTTAAGCTTAATGCAATCTTATCTTCGTTAATTTCTTTAATGAAGGCTGAAACCTTATCGCCTGGCTTGAAGAATTTTCTAGGATTTCCAATTCTTCCCCATGACATTTCTGAAATATGTAATAATCCATCTGCTCCGCCGATATCAACGAAAGCACCAAAATCTACAACGCTCTTTACTGTACCTTCAACAGTCTGACCAACTTCAATCTTTTCGAATAAAGCTTTCTTAGCTGCTTCCTTCTCTGCAACTATTAACTGCTTTCTGTCACCAATAACACGTCTCTTCTTTGGGTTGAATTCTGTAATTACAAACTCAACTTCCTCGTTTAAGTATTTATTTAAGTCTCTTTCAAAGTTATCTGAAACAAGACTAGCTGGAATAAATACTCTTCCACCTTCAACATCAACACTCAAACCACCTTTTAAAATCTGTACAACTGGTGCTTTGAGAACTTCTTTATTTTCAAAAGCTTCTTCAAGTCTCTTATTTGCTTTCTCTGCAGCAAGTCTCTTATATGATAAAGCAACCTGACCTTCGCCATCGTTTACCTTAAGAACCTTTACTGTCAGTTCATCGCCTACTGAAATCACAGTTGTCAGATCTACTGGTGTGTTCGAATATTCGCTCTGTGTAAGAATTCCGTCTGCCTTATATCCAATGTTAAGTACAGCTTCGTCTTCCTTTACACTAATTACCTTTCCTTCAAGTACTTCTCCGTTGTGGATAGTCTTGAATGTTTCATCCAGCATTTGTTCAAATTCGTTAATCAATTCTGACATTCAGTATGAACCTCCTCAATAATATTCTTTGGGGTGGATGCCCCTGCTGTAATACCTATAGACTCCAATGATTCCAGTTCACTCATATCAAGATCCTCTACAGTTTGTATATAATATGTGTTGTCACACTGACTTTTACATATATCATATAGCTTCTGTGTGTTAGAACTATTCCTGCCACCAATGACAATCATAGCATCTACCTTTGACGAAATTTCTTTCGCCTCTGCTTGTCTTAAGTGTGTAGCATTGCAAATCGTGTTTACAACATTAATATCATAACCCTTTTTTTGTATAATTTCAACTAAATATTTGAATTTATTGTGGTTAAATGTCGTTTGTGACACTATAGATATCTTTTCGTGTGTATCAATATCCAATTCTTCAATTTGTTTTTCATCATTTATGACTATTGCCTTACCATTTACCCATCCTTTTATGCCTTCAACTTCAGGATGGTTATCGTTTCCAATGATGATAATTGTTCTTCCTTTTTCACTTTCTTCTTTGACTATATTATGGATTTTTTTTACAAACGGACAGGTTGCGTCAACAACCTTAATTCCATCCTTATCAAGCACATCATATATCGCCTTTGCGACACCATGGGAACGTATAACTACAGTACAGTGATTTAAATTATTCAGTTCTTCAATAGAATCAATAACCTTTACACCTTTTTTTTCCAAATCCTTTACAACCTGCTCGTTGTGAATTATAGGACCAAATGTGTATATTATTTCATTAGTTTGCTCTATTTCGCTATATACACTTTCAACCGCTCTCTCTACTCCAAAGCAAAATCCAGCGCTTTTTGCTACAGTAACACTCATAAATGTCTCCTAAAATCAAAAAATAAATATTGATTATTTTACTAAACTGACAATCTTATCTACAACTTCATCAATATCCATATCAGAAGAATCAACCAAAACTGCATCATCAGCCTGCTTTAATGGTGAAACTTCACGATGCATATCTCTATAATCGCGATCTTTAATATCGTTTTCGATTTCATCAATATCGCACTGCTGTCCTTTTTCAACTAACTCTTTATATCTTCTTTCAGCTCTTGTTCTTGAGCTTGCTGTCAAATAAATTTTCAAATCAGCGTTTGGAAGAACTGCAGTCCCAATGTCTCTTCCATCCATTACAACATTATTTTTGCTTGCAATATCCTGTTGCATTTTAACCAAAATCTCTCTAACAGGTGGGTAAACTGCGATTGCTGATGTCATATTTCCTATGGCTTCCTGTCTAATTTCTGAAGAAACATCTTCTCCGTTTAAGTAAACCTTCTGAGTCCCATTTTCATATCCCAAAGTCACCTGAACATTTTTACATTTCTCGACTACCTTTGCTTCTTCTAAAGCCTTGATACCGTCTCTAAAACAAGCCAATGCCATAGTTCTATACATTGCACCTGTATCAACGTAAATATAGTCTAATTTTTTTGCAACAATCTTTGCTATTGTGCTTTTTCCTGCTCCTGCAGGTCCATCAATTGCGATATTATACATAATTTTTCTCCTTTTAATATATACTACTTCCTGCTAAATAACCTGTGCTCCAGGCGATTTGAAGATTGTATCCTCCCGTCATCGCATCTAAATCAAGTACTTCTCCAACAAAATACACATCATCAATTAGCTTTGATTGCATAGTTCTCGGATCAATATCCTTTACAGACACTCCACCCTTTGTGATTATAGCTTCATTATATCCTCTGGTTCCTATAATATTCATTTCAAGGCCTTTTATAATATCAACAAGCCTTTCTCTTTCTTCCTTTGTGACTTCATGGACTTTTTTATATGGGTCAATACCCGACATCTCAATGATAATTGGTATTATTTTTTTTGGCAACAATCTATCTAGGGAATTGTTGAAATTTTTATTAATATTCTCTTTAAAATCCTTGAGAATACGTTTATCAAGTGTTTCCCTATCAAGGGAAGGCTTCAAATCTAAAATAGCCTTAAATTGTTGATTATTGAGTAAATCCGTCACATAACAGCTACTTGAAAGAACTAACGGGCCACTAATACCAAAATGAGTGAATAGCATTTCACCAAAATCCTCGTAATAAGTCTTTCCATTTGAAATCAAAGTAAGCTTGATATTTTTCAAAGACAACCCTTGAAGTTTTTTGCAAAATGACTCTTTTATATCAAACGGTACAAGAGATGGCTTTGTATCAACAATTTCATGCCCGAATTTCTCCGCCCATTTGTATCCATCACCGGTAGAGCCTGTTGTTGGATAAGACAATCCACCTGTCGCTATGATACATTTGTCACCATTATATGATTTGCCATTAGTATCTTTTAGTACTATTCCATTATCAGAAACAATAGATTTTATTTCTGTGTCCAACAATATCTTCACACCTATATCGATCAACGTCTTTTTGAGCGCATAAATAATGTCTGATGATTTATCACTTGAAGGAAACACTCTGTTTCCTCTTTCAACCTTTAGAGGTACGCCTGCCGCTTCAATAATATTACACACATCCTCGCTATTTAAGCAATTGTATGCACTATAAAGAAACTTTGAATTACTAACGACATTGCTCATATGATTTTCAACACTGGAAGCATTTGTCACATTACAACGTCCCTTGCCTGTAATAAATATCTTTTTACCTAATTTCTCGTTTTTTTCAAATAATATAACTTCGTTTCCGTTGTACGCTGCCGCTATTGCAGACATCATACCGGCGGCACCGCCTCCAACAACTAAAACCTTGCTCATTTAACTCTCCGATAATGATTGATTTTGTACTAAAAGTATTATAAACAATATACAAATAAAATCAACAAGGTCTTGGGAATGAATCCCAAGACCTCTTATAAAACAACTTATTATTATTTTTTGATTTTAACTTTCTTTGCTTTTGTCCATGAGCTTGAAACACTTCCATTCACACTTCTGACTCTGACATAATAAGTTTTTCCCTTTTTAAGATTTTTAATCTTATATGATGTCTTAGTTGTTGCCTTAATTGTAGCTTTTTTGAATTTCTTATTTGTAGCATACTGAACTTTATACATCT
>CAZWAG010000027.1:0-22237 GCA_964631845.1 uncultured Eubacterium sp. | reverse complement strand
GTGCTCTTTGTTCTGGATGCGTTTTTGACAAGTAGCTTTTCATATGTTTTCGGTTCCCTTTCTATCTTTAGATTTTTGCAAGGATAATATGCGTCATCTAAAATAGTCATCTCTTTTTCCCTGTACAGCTTTGCATTTAATTTTAGTATACCACTTATGTTTAGCAGTCTGTTTTCATTGTCCTCATTCATATCAATTGATATATTGAGATTTGAAAGCGATGCACTGATGTAAGAAATCATATCCTCACTCAAGTCAGAATCTTCAATTGCTCCACTTATATTTAAATTTGTTTCAAGCCATTGCTGCGGTACATCTGTCCCATCCGGTTTGTACAATATAAACGCATATAGCTCACCCCTCAAAACAATCCTTTGGTTTTCAATCTGAGTGACTAGGTTTTTGATTCTCAAATCCTTCCAAATAATATTTTCAGCATCGGGCTTTCCTGAAGGTATCGCCACCTGCTCGTTGATTCTAAATGTTTCTTTTTTGTCGCCGCACATTTCAAGAATTTCCATCGTTCTGTTCTGTGACATATATTTTTCATCAGAAATCGAAGATACCATCTCCAAATCCTCAAGCTTCTCAACTGTTATGTATGCCATTATCTGCAGCTTGTATACATATGTCTCGGGATCAATCATTTTTACATTTGAAGCTACCACTGACAATTTGACATCAACAGTATTGTCATCTGCCACTCCGGACATTTTCACGATTTCTTCATAAGGGATCTCGCCTGATATTCCATACACTTCTGATGAGTCATTTGTGTAATACATCAGCTGATATCCTACAGTACCATTTACACTTATCTGATTGTCCTTTATATACACGCTGTCAACCGAAGCCTCTTCATCGTGGTCTATAATTTTTTCAATTGGTGGATTCGGAGAGTTCACTCTCTCCTCGGCGCTTATATAAAAGCTCGTAACTTCATTTTTTACAATTCTGTTCATGCGAATAATTTCTTTGTTTAATTCCATACCTTCCCCCTTAACTTGCAAACACAATATTTTTATCTGTATATTGGATTTTTATTACAATATATGGATATGATGTCACCTCTTTATTACTGTATTTTTTAGGTCCGTCAAACTGTGTTGTGACACATATCGCATTTTTCGTCTCATACATTTTCTTTACTTTTATGCTGTAGCCTTCGTACTTCTGCTTTCCATACCCGACTATTATGTATGTATATTGGCCATCTGAATATGTGACCTTAAATTCATTTTTCTTTCGCTTATCAACAATCTGCTTTACTTCATCCGTCATTTCTGCCTGACTTACCACAGTAAAATCCACGTCACCAACCTTTTTGTAGCTTATCTTTTCGTAACCGCAGGCAGTAATTAGCATCACCAAAAAACACACCAACACACAAATAGCAAAATTGTTTTTCATATATCCTCTTATCGCTTTTTTATAAATATATTAATGTTTTCTTTTTTTATGAATTGTAAGCCCACATCTTAAAACGCCCTTGTCTACATGCTCCTGATAAAATTCCACCTCAGATCCTCCTGGGTTTTAAAGACATTTAATTTGTCAGCATTTTTCTCTGAATACCATGCCTTATTTGAATTGTAATAATAGTTAATTATTTTCCAGAATTTTTCGGGATAACAGAACATGCTTTTTAGGACTTTGTATTCTGATGCTGTGATTAGCCTCGTCTTGTCATACGACTCAATTATTTTATGCCCGATATTTATATCCCATCCGTTCTTTTCCATTGCTTTTCTTAGAAAGTCATATAAGTCCTGAATCTGCGGAGCATAATTTATTTTTTGCAAATTAATAAGTATCGGAGTTTCCTGCTCAAACATCAAATTATGATGATTAAAGCAACCATGATTGATTGTTTTATGTATCTGGGCATCTTCATACAGGCTCCCATAGCTCGATTCCTCCAACAGGCAATACGACTCCTTAGCCTGACTGTTGTAAGATTCAATTATGTTAAACAATGTCATTTCAAACTCATTCTTGTTCTTTCTCTTTTTAATATAATTTCTGATATTAATTATTTCCCTGTTGTGCTTTGACAATTGCACCAGCATATTTTTTCCCGGATGAAATCCTTTTATGTCTGTAAACAGCTGGGCAGTGTTCTCCAGCAATTGATGAAAGTCTCCGAGAAGCTTTGAGGCCTCCACCAAATGCTCAATATTTTTTATGTCGCATTCCTGGGCGTTGTACCATCGCTTCAAAATGTATTGATAACCATCCTCACTAATGCTCACAAAGCTATTCTCACGATTTGCGATTACATAATCCGTACAAATATCATTTTTCTCAAGATAATCGTAAATAGCCTTTAGAGAAATCATCTTTTCGTTGCTGTGATCATATTCCTGAAGAATATATTTTTTGTCCTTTGTGTTGCAGCCATAATTACCTCTGCTTCTATACGTATCAACAACCTCTATGTCGTACTGCTCCAATACTGTCAACGATTTTTCATTCATACTTTCCCTCCCCACATTTTCTTTCTAGCATATGCCTTGTTGGAAAGGTTTATTACAATAAAAGACGAGGGATAATGTAATACGCATCTAAAATTCAGAATAACAATCCCGAATCCGGAGGCTATCACAAAATCCCTCGTCTTTTGTTTATATCATTTTTTGTGCTTCTTCTTTTAATGTTTCATAAGTATTTTTCTGTGGGTCTGTCAAAATCACTTCAAGCAGAGCATCTAATATATCTCCTATTTTGCTTCCCCTTGGGCATCCCATATCTATCAAATCTTTTCCTGAAAAATTCATTTCTGCTATGTTTGTAGCTATGTTATTTTCCATGATTTCTTCAAACTGCTCTTTGCAGTACAGATATCCATCATACCCCTTTTCTTTGCCATAGTCACTCTTTCCCATATAATCTGCATTGACAAGCTCCAAATACTGAGGATATATATCCTTCCCTATCAGGTTCACGCTACGTCGTACCACTTCAGGAGTCATTGCCTCATCCGTAGGCCTGTCATCGTGATGCTCAATCAGCTTACAGGCAGTCTTAATAGTCTTGTTGTCCATCTTGAGCCTTCGCATTATTTCTCTTGCTTTCTCGCTTCCTGCAGCCGCATGCCCCTTAAAATGAGTTCGTCCATTCTTTTTGTCAATAAAGACAACATCAGGCTTTGAAACATCATGCAAAAGTGCTGTCCATCTCATAAGCCTGTTTGGAGATACATTTTCCATAACCTTGATTGTATGGATTCCTACAGAATATTTGTGGTATGGTGTAATCTGTTCGCACTCCATCATCGCATCAAATTCAGGAAGTACAACCTTTGTAATCCCCATCTCATATGCATCCACAAGCTTTGACGGGTTCTTTGACAATATCAGCTTTTCCAGTTCTGTATGTATTCTCTCCGCACTTATTTTTTCAAGTGTAGGCGCTAATTGCTTTATGGCTTTAATTGTCTCCTCTTCAATGCCAAATCCCAGCTGAGCTGAAAATCGAACTGCTCTAAGTATTCTGAGTGCATCTTCATCGAATCTCTCAGATGCATTTCCAACACAACGTATAACCTTTCTATCGATATCACCCAAACCATCAAACGCATCCACAAGTCCAACCTTTGGATTGTATGCCATCGCGTTAATTGTAAAATCCCGTCTCTTTAAATCTTCAATCAGATTTGAAGTAAACTCAACGGATTCCGGATGACGGCTGTCGTTATATTCACCATCAATTCTATAAGTTGTAACCTCGTATCCGACTCTCTTCATCATCACTGTGACCGTTCCATGTTGAATACCTGTATCAATTGTTTTGTGAAATAATTCCTTTACCTGCTGCGGAAGTGCAGATGTTGTTATATCCCAGTCCATCGGACTGCGTCCAAGAATTGTATCCCGTACACATCCACCAACAGCAAACGCCTCATACCCGTTTTGCTCTAATATGTTGATAATCAAGCGAACGCTATCCGGAATAGCCAGGTGAAATTTTTTATTTCCATTATACATACTCATAACTGTCTCCTCATTTATCTATTTTAACAGAGCACTTGCCATTATATCCAGTGCAATTTTCAAATTGCCACTGTCGATTGCTGAATAATTTATAATAAACTTATTTTTATATTCTTCTTTTGTATTGTAGCAGTAATCGGTAACCGCTGAAATATTTATATTATTTTCCTTTAGGTACCTTACAAACTGTGCCTCATCGATGTCTTTATTAATTGACAGAATAAAATGGAGTCCTGCGTTGTCCTCCTCAATAGAAACCATCGGATATATTGGAGATTGTTTAATTTCTTTTATAATTATGCCCCTGTACTCTCGATAATAGTTTCTCATTCTATTAATGTGGCGCTCATAATACCCCTCACTAATAAAGTTTGCCAGTGTGTACTGTTCAAAGCCCGAGACTGTACTCGAATAAAATTTCAATTTTTTCTCGTACCTTTTCATCAACTCGTCAGGCAAAATCATATAGGCTATACGAATTGAAGGCGCCAGTGTTTTTGAAAATGTGTTCATGTAGATAACTCTGTCTGAGTTAATCTGTGCCATTGCCGGAATAGGACGTCCTGAAAATCTAAACTCACTGTCGTAATCATCCTCTATAATATAGCTGTTATTTTCAATCGCCCACTTCATCAGCTGATGTCTTCTTCCAACCGGCATCACGCGTCCTGTCGGAAAATGATGTGATGGCGAAATATGAACCGCGATAGCATTGTGTCTGTAAAGCTCGTCAATATCCAAGCCGTCCTTGTCGACTTTTATATGAAGACATTTAAGTCCATTGCTCTCATATACCTTTCCAACCTTTAGATATCCCGGATCTTCAATCGCAATCATTCTGCTGTGTCCAAGCAATTGAACAACAATTCCGTAAAGATATTCCATTCCGGCACCGACGATTATGTTTTCCGGATTTGCCTTTATTCCTCTAAAATGACTTAAATTTTCTGCGATAGCCCTGCGAAGCTCCCACACTCCCTTCGGATCAGGACTTGATAGGAATGAATTTTCCTCATCAAGCAGAGTCTTACGCATAATCTTCGACCATGTCGCAAAAGGAAAGCTGTCATACATAATGTGGTTTGAATTGAAATTGACAAGCCATTGTTTTTTAGACTTTGGTGCATCATAAGATACATTTTCCTTTTCGATATGCTGTCCTACAATCTCACTTGCAAAATAACCCTTCTTTTCTTTTGAGAAAATGTAGCCCTCCACCAAAAGCTGAGCATATGCATTTTCAACAGTGATAACACTAATCCCGTGGTTTTTTGCCATATCTCTTTTTGAAGGTAATTTTTCGTAAGGGGCAATATTTCCTTCTAAAATATCATTCTTTATGCAGTTGTATAAATATTCATATAAAGGCGTCTTACCTCTATCCTCAAAATTATAGCTGAGCATAATATCCTCTTTAAAATTTTTCTATCTGATATTAAAAAAATCGTATATAATGGTAATATCAATAAGACCATATGTGCATTATACTTTACAGGAAAGAATCCCGCAAGCGAGATTCTAGCGCCATGCGCGGTCGCTTTTGCAACATATGTCTATGTTAATATAGCACTATGCAATTAATTGTACTATGAGGAGGAACAAATGAAACGCGTTTTGTCAATTCAAGATATATCCTGTATCGGCAAGTGCTCTTTGACTGTTGCGCTTCCCATCATTTCTGCAATGGGAATTGAAACTTCAATAGTGCCAACTGCAGTTTTATCGACACACACACAGTTTAATGGATTTACCTTTCGAGATTTGACTGAGGATATGGAGCCTATCAGGGAACACTGGATGAAGGAAGGCTTTGTATTTGACGGTATTTATACCGGATATCTGGGAAGCGAGAGACAGATTGAGCTTGTAAAAGAATATTTTGATACATTTAAAACAGATTCCAATTTTATTGTTGTCGACCCTGCAATGGCAGACAATGGAAAAATGTACGCGGGGTTTGATTTACACTTTGCAAAAAAAATGGCTTCCCTGTGCAGCAAGGCTGACATCATTCTTCCTAACATCTCTGAGGCTACGTTTATGTTGGGCGAAGAATATCCTGGTGAGGAAGCTGATATATATACTATAAAGCATATGTTGCTAGAGCTCGCAAAGCTTGGTTCTAAAAAAGTTGTTATAACCGGTGTGACCTTTGACGATGATTCATTTGGTTTTATGGGATATGACACAGAGGCAAAAGAGTTCTTTAGTTATGCCACAGAAAAAATCAATCACAAGTCTCACGGTACAGGCGACGTGTTTGCGAGCACCTTTACCGGTGCGCTGATGAATGATTACACAGTGTACGAGTCACTTAAAATTGCAGCAGACTTTACCTGCGCATGCATAAAAAACAATTACGAAAATCCAGGTTCAGTAAGCTACGCGGTCAACTTTGAAGCTGAAATACCGTATTTACTCAAGTTGATTGGGAAATAATGTGGATATTGAAATCTCATTTTTCTTCTTTTCAGCGGTATCAGATGACCATTTTTCATTAGATTGATACTATAGGATTGGGGGTGTCAAAAGGTAATTATATTAAATATTATTGTCAAAATGCACAAAAAGAATTTAATAAAAGGTATATTTCAAAACAATAGGCAGTTGTCCGCAAGTTTTTCGAGCATAGCTACTGCGTACGTAGCACTGTTTGAGCCCGACAGGGCGAGTTTGCGAAGGACGCAGTTAATAAGCGGCGCAGAAAAACAAGGACAACAACGTGTTTTGAAATATACCTTTTATTTATTCTTTTGTGCATTTTGACAATAAAGCTTCATATGGTGACCTTTTTAGGCCCCAATCCTATAATACAAAACAATTAAGCAAATATAGGCTTTAAGCTTTCAGCAAGCTTATCTTTCTGAGCCTGTGCTTCTGCTAAATCTTTTCCTAATGTAGTAAAGTACGTCTTAATCTTTGGTTCTGTACCTGAAGGTCGAACAACTACAGTAGCGCCACCTTCCAAATCATAGATTAGTACGTTTGCTGCCGGGAGACCTGTCTCCTCAGGCTTTTGATAATCTGTAACCTTTACAACCTTGTATCCCGCAATGTCTGCCGGTGGGTTATCTCTAAAGTCCTGCATAATTCCTGTCATCTTATCCATACCTGTAAGACCTGGGAATTCATAGCTGTCTACCAGGTTGAGATATCTGCCATACTGAGCATATATTTCTTCTAATCTCTCTTTGATTGAGCTTCCAATACTTCTATAATATGCAGCCATTTCACAAATAAGCATTGATGAAATAACGGCATCCTTGTCTCTTACATATGGACCTGCAAGGTAACCATAGCTCTCTTCAAATCCAAATATAAATCTGTCTACTTCACCAGCTGCTTCAAGTCCGGCAATCTGGTCGCCAATCCACTTAAAGCCTGTAAGCACGCTACGTAGTTCAACACCATAATTTTTTGCAACAGCATCTGCAAGTGGTGTAGAAACAATAGACTTAACTGCCACCGGATTCTGTGGCATTGTACCCTTTTCGATACGTCCTGCACAAATATAGTCAAGAAGAAGTACACCCATTTCATTTCCGCTGACTAACTCATATGTTCCATCAGGACACTTCATCGCAATACCTACACGGTCTGCATCCGGGTCAGTTGCAAGCATAAGGTCTGCGCCTTCCTTCTTTGCAAGTTCAACACCCAACTCAAGTGCTGCATAATTTTCAGGATTTGGATAGCTACATGTTGTGAAGTAGCCGTTTGGATATTCCTGTTCCGGTACTATAGTTACATCTGTGATTCCTATATCATTTAACACCTGCATAACAGGAACTAATCCTGAGCCGTTAAGTGGGCTGTATACAAGCTTAAGTCCTGATGTCTTTGCAAGACCCGGGCGAACCTGACGTTCTTCGATTGCCTCATAAAATGCTTTCTTGCAATCATCACCCACAAATTTAATCAATCCGTCTTCAACACCCTGTGCAAAAGAAATACGTGTTATTCCTGTGAGAATGTCTGTCTTCTGAATCTCATCATATACAATAGCTGCAGCATCATCTGTCATCTGGCATCCATCCGGGCCATATGCCTTGTATCCATTGTACTGTGCCGGATTGTGTGAAGCGGTAACCATGATACCTGCGTTACACTCATAATATCTTGTAGCAAATGACAATGCCGGTACAGGCATAGCTGCATCATATATGCGTACATTTATTCCGTTTCCTGCCAACACTTCTGCTGCAGTCTTTGAGAATACGTCACTCTTTAATCTTGTGTCGTAGCTGATTGCAACTGTCTGGTTGCCTCCCTGAGTCTTCACCCAGTTTGCCAGTCCCTGTGTAGCCTGTCTTACTACGTGGATATTCATTCTGTTTGTTCCAGCTCCTAAAACACCTCTAAGTCCGGCAGTACCAAACTTCAGTGCCACTGCAAAGCGGTCTTTTATTTCATCTTCATTTCCCTCAATCTTTGCCAACTCTGAATGTAAATCTGCATCCTCCAAATTGGCATTAAGCCAACGCTCGTATTCCTTCTGGTACATTGAAATCCTCCTAAATCAAACTCTTTCAACTAAATTTTAATAAATTTCCAATATCTACCTAAATAAATATTTTACTATTTTTATACCTATCGGTCAATTATATATATGCTTTTAATACATCGATTTTATCAAGTTTTTCCCATGGTAAATCGACGTCTGTTCTTCCGAAGTGTCCGTAAGCAGCAGTCTGCTTGTAAATAGGTCTTCTCAAATCCAACATTTTGATTATTCCAGCCGGTCTTAAATCAAAGTTTTCTCTTACAATATCAACCAGTTTTTCATCGCTAAGTTTACCTGTGCCAAATGTATCTATCATGATTGATGTAGGCTGTGCCACACCTATAGCATATGAAAGCTGAATTTCACATTTATCAGCGAGTCCTGCTGCAACTATATTCTTTGCAACATATCTTGCTGCGTAAGCTGCCGAGCGGTCAACCTTTGTGCAGTCCTTTCCTGAGAAAGCTCCTCCACCGTGACGTGCATATCCACCGTATGTGTCTACAATAATCTTTCTACCTGTAAGTCCGCTGTCACCGTTTGGTCCGCCAATTACAAATCTACCTGTAGGATTGATAAATACTTTTGTTCTGTCATCAATCATTTCACAAGGTACAACTGCATCAATTACATATTTTCTAATGTCAGCATGAATCTGCTCCTGAGTAACATCAGGGTCGTGCTGAGTTGAAATAACAACAGCTTCAATTCTTGATGGCTTTCCTTCTTCATTATATTCAACCGAAACCTGACTCTTTCCATCCGGTCTCAGATATGAAAGTGTTCCATCTTTTCTAACCTCTGTAAGCTTGCGTGTAAGCTTGTGAGCAAGTGCTATTGGATATGGCATATATTCCTCTGTTTCATTAGTTGCATAGCCAAACATCATACCCTGATCCCCTGCACCGATTGATTCTATTTCTTCATCTGTCATTGTATTTTCTTTTGCTTCTAAAGCTTTGTCTACACCCATTGCAATATCGGCAGACTGTTCATCCAACGCTGTTATAACACCACATGTATCGCAGTCAAATCCGTACTTTGCTCTGTCGTATCCAATTTCTCTAATTGTCTCTCTCACTACCTTCTGGATATCAACATATCCCTCTGTAGTAATCTCTCCCATTACCAAAACAAGACCTGTTGTTATTGCTGTCTCGCAGGCAACTCTGCTGTTTGGATCCTGTCTCATAAGTTCATCAAGAATTGCATCTGATATCTGGTCACAAATCTTGTCAGGATGTCCTTCTGTTACTGATTCTGAAGTAAATAATCTCTTTTCCATTTCATTTCTCCTTCTTCAAATTAATTTTATAAATAACTCTTATTATAGAAAAAAGTCCGCTTAAAAGCGGACTTATTATCAAGGTATTAAGTCCTCTTATTGATCGATTACTCGCTCAGGTTGGCACCTTCCAGTTAAGTCGGGGTTGCCGTGGCTTCTTCGGTCCTTGTACCTCCACCACTCTGAATAAGAGAGTTCTTTATTTAATTTAAAACTATTTCTTTGTTTTAACAGTTTTCTTAGACCAATTGCTGTAAATTGTCTTATCTAAATAATTCTTTTTCTCTGCACGAACCTTTATAACATATTTTTTACCTTTTTGAAGTTTCTTCAAAACAACTGTAGTCTTCTTAACATATTTTGTAGTTGCTTTTTTATTTTTGATTCCATACTTAATCTGATAACGCTTTGCACCATTTACTTTATTAAATTTAAGTGTGATTGTAGCTTTCTTTGATTTTGCCTTAACCTTATTTGCTTTTGCTTTTTTAATTTTAGGAACTTTTACAGTGTTTAATTTTTTTATTAAAGACTTTGTAGATTCTATTGTCGTTCCATTTTTTGTAGTTACAAAAACAACAAAATTCTTACTTCCATCTATAGTGCCTGTGATTGAGGCCTTGTTAGGATTATTTTTATCAATAACACCATTAGTATTAACAATCTTGTTTGGCATTTCAATATTGAATGTAAGCTTCAGCGAAATATTAGTGTCGCCACCTTGAGTTAAAGCTGCAATTTGAGACAATGTTTCATTGTTTTCTTTTGATGTTGGCATGTATATTTCGCAATATACTGTATCTGTTGTAGCATATGACGCCTGACCATCAGTTGCAAATGCTTTCTGAAGATTGCCTTTCCTGATGGTTTGACTCTGAATCATCTGATAATATTCTTTTCCATCAATGACTACTTTTTTGAAGTTTTGCTCTGCCATAGAATCATCAAGCTCTTTTGTAAGTGCTGCCTCATCAATTTTTTTGCCTGTCTGATCTGCGATTTTCATATATTCATCAATAGTTGCCTGACGGTCCACTAGCATTTCAACTTTCATTGAAGCGCTTCCGTCACTGTTAATCTTAATATCACAAGTTTCATCCATACATCCTGTGAAAACCATAACTGCAGCAAGCATAAGAGCTATTAGCTTTATTTTAACATTTTTCATATCAATCTCCTCCTAAACTTTCTTTTGAATAATGCTATTCTATCATTTCTTTTATGTAATACCAACCCCATTTGCTTGATTTCTTCAAACAAACGGGGTCATTGTTACTAATTATTTCTCATTTCTGAACTGAACAGGTGTCTTTCCGTATTTTTTCTTGAAAAGACGTGTAAAGTGTTCAACGTTCTGATAACCTACATTTTCTGAGATAGCTTCAACAGTCATACTGCTGTTCTTTAAAAGTGTTCTGGCTTTTTTCATGCGAACATTTTTTACTAATTCTCCAAATGTCTTACCTGATTTGTCTTTAATATATTTTGAGAGGTAAGGCTTTGAAAGATGGAATTCGTCTGCTAACTCATCTAATGTTACAGTGAGATAATTTGTATTAATATAGTTAACTATTTCTGTCAATCTTTCATCCTGTCCGTCAAATTTATTTAAAGACGCAACATACTGATTTACAGCTGATGTTAACGCGTGAATTGATGACTTGATAATATCCGGGTCAATGCCAACGCCCCAGTACATTTTTCCCTGGCAGCTGATACCAACATAAGATACAGCCTTTGATGAAGAACCTCTTGAGAGAGAATGCTCTTCATATACCGAAAGCTCATAGCTGATGTCAAAGTACTGCTTAAATGCATTGCTGACCGCATCAAGTCTTCCATTACCTGTGCTCTTAACGATTCTAGTCTTGTCATTGTGACAAATTGTAACCTCTGCCACAATTCCATCCTTCTGCTGGAAATGCGCTTCAGGTACTGTAAATACAATATTATTATTTACATATTTGTCCTCAAATATCTGGTAAATCCATTCCGGAGAAAGCTCTTTATGCTCTTTGTCTGATACATCTTTTATAGTGTATCCAACCTCTTCTCTCATCTTTTCAGGAAGTGCGAGTCCAAAATTCTGCTTGAGAACATAGCTTACTCCACCCTTACCTGACTGGCTGTTAATTCTGATAACATCTGAATCGTATGTTCTTCCAACATCTACAGGATCAATTGGAAGATATGGAACTGTCCATGTATCGTCATCACTCTCAGTTCTGCATGCCATACCCTTTGCAATAGCATCCTGATGAGAACCTGAAAATGCAGTAAATACTAAATCACCTGCATATGGCTGACGTGGGCTAACCTGCATACGTGTTACTCTTTCATATAACTTGCAGATTTCCGGCATATTGCTGAAATCAAGCTTAGGGTCAACTCCGTGTGAAAACATATTCATTGCCAATGTAATAATGTCTACATTGCCGGTACGTTCGCCATTTCCAAATAAAGTACCCTCAATTCTATCTGCTCCTGCTAATACACTGAGCTCAGCTGTTGCTACACCACATCCTCTGTCGTTGTGTGGATGAACAGAAATAGTAACGGCATCTCTGTATTTTAAATTCTTGTGCATATATTCAACCTGAGTTGCAAATACGTGTGGCATTGCATTTTCAACTGTTGCAGGAATGTTGATAATAACCTTGTTGTCCTTCTTTGGTTTCCAAACATCAAGAACTGCATTACATACATCTAATGCGTAATCAATTTCTGTTCCCGGGAAGCTTTCAGGACTATATTCAAACGAGAAGTTTCCATCAACTTCAGATGCAAGCTTATCAAGTAACTTTGCTCCTTCAATTGCAATCTGCTTAACTTCTTCTTTGCTCTTTTTAAATACCTG
This sequence comes from uncultured Eubacterium sp., assembly GCA_964631845.1. Taxonomy (GTDB): domain Bacteria; phylum Bacillota; class Clostridia; order Lachnospirales; family Lachnospiraceae; genus Eubacterium_G. The sequence continues at coordinate 9,599 of CAZWAG010000027.1, read as the reverse complement.
TTCACGCTGTGCAACAGATGTAGAGTTGTAAAGGTGGATAACTGCATGCTTTGCGCCCTTCACTGCCTCAAAAGTTTTCTTTATAATGTGTTCTCTTGCCTGGGTAAGAACCTGAACTGTAACGTCATCAGGAATCATATCCTTTTCAATAAGAGCACGCATAAAATTATATTCTGTTTCAGACGCTGCCGGGAATCCAACCTCAATCTCCTTGAATCCTATATCAACTAACATCTGGAAAAATTCTAATTTTTCATCGAGACTCATAGGTTCAATCAAAGCCTGGTTACCATCACGAAGATCAACACTACACCAGATTGGTGGTGCATCAATATAATCTTTCTTTACCCAGTCAAATGTTGGGTTTTCCGGCATGAAATACTGTCTCTTATACTTGCTATAATTCATCATATCTATATCTCCTCAATAATAATATCCTATGTATGCCTATCCTATTTTAGCAATATATTAAAAATAATCAAGTAAAAATAATCAAGTTTTCTAAAATTTGCTAAAAGAAAAAGTCTCCGTGTTTTTTAAAAACACAGAGACGTAAGCTTTACTACGCGGTACCACTCTGATTCATGCTACGATAGCATGCACTCATTGATGTCGACCATCACTTCCTGTAACGGGGAATTCCGTCTGAGCCTACACAGCCATATGGCCTTCAGTCAGAAGCTACAAGGCGAGTTCATCATCCGGATAATATTACCTCACACCAACCGGTAACTCTCTGAAAAATCCCAGGTGATTACTATTCCTCTTCAACGCTTTCGTTTTTTTAGGATGAACATATATTATCATATGCATTTTATCATTTCCAGTGACAAAATTAATCAGTTTTATTGATTTTTTTTAACATTTTATGAATTCCATCTATTTTTCAGTAAATGAGCTGCCATTTTTGGCTGTCTGTTACGAGTAAAAATACCCTTCTTGTTTCCATCAATTCTGTTAAGCCCCTGCTTAGTTTGGAAATCACAATAAGCCCATGGATGTTCACCAATCATAAAATCGAGTTCGTCAAGCTTCTTGTGGTACTCATCAAGATATGCGCACTGAAATTCTTCCGAGAAAGTTACAGGTGGAAGCTTGTGAAGACCTGCAATTGTATCCGCACCATACTCACTTAAAATAACCGGCTTATTATACTTTTCGTTCCAGCGTCTCATTTCTTTCTCAAGCTGAATACCTATAACGCTAAGATGGCTATGATCCGTATACCATGCATAATATCTATTTACGCAAATTACATCCACCCACTGACTGACTTTATCCCCATCCGGACCTGTAGTGTGAACCATTGTGACTGGTCTTGTGTCATCAAGACTTCTCATAGTTTTGATTACCTTTTCAAAATAAGGAACCGCTCCCTCTTCATGAGTTGCCGCCTCATTTGCCACACTCCACATTACAACACATGGATGATTTTTATCTCTCTCATACATCTCTGTCAATGCGTCAATATGATGCTCCAATGTATCCTCATTTACTCTCTCTCCTGAGAAAACGCTCCTGCCATCCCAGAAGCACATACCTACAGCAGGCACTTCATCGATGACAACAAATCCCTCTCTGTCTGCCATCATCATATGCTCCTCTGAATACGGATAATGTGATGTTCTAAATGAGTTTGCACCAATCCATTTCAGTAAGTTAAAGTCCTTGACATTAAGAGCATCGTCAAAGCCCTTTCCATGCACATCGCTGTCTTCGTGTCTACCAAACCCTTGAAAATAAAATGGCTTGTTGTTAATCTTAAACTGCTTTTCAGTAACCTCTATTTTTCTGATTCCAAACTCTTCTGTATACGAATCTTCAACACCTGTTACAACAAGCTTGTAGAGATAAGCAGCTCCCGGATTCCAAAGTGTAGGATTTTCAATTTTAGCTTCTCCAACATATTTATCACCTTCAAAATGTGGAACAAATGAAGCAACACAATTTCCGTCCTCGTCAATTACATACGCTTCCTTTATTTCGTCACTTGAATCTATCCACACCTTCACCATTGCACTTTCTGCTGTAGGAATACTTTCCCTTGCGATGTCATTGTATTCAGCAATTGTAACCGGATGGCTGTCAGAATAATCTACTGATATTCCCTCCACCTCAGTTTTAATTACAATATCCTTAATATATTTTTTCGGTGTAGCGTATAGCTTAACCGGTCTGTGAATGCCTGAGTAATTATAAAAATCAAAATATGTTTCCTGAAAATGAAAATCTTGTGGATGCTTGTCATCTTCAACTCGTATAACCTCACCACAAGGAATGCATGTCCAGTCAAGCACATTGCTAAGCGCCACGGTTATTCTGTGACTTTCGAGATCACTGTTTTCAATCTGTTCTGTGATGTCAGCCTCAAAAGGAAGAAAACCTCCCTTATGATATACAACCTCTACACCATCAACATAGACTGTTGCGTGGTGAGTAGCACTGCCAAATCTCAGTACTATTCTTTTTCCCTCCCAGCTATTTGGCACAATAAATTCTCTCTCGTACCATACATATCCTACGTGTTCCTTAATCCTTTCATCTGTAAATAAGTCATTGTAGCTGGCCGGCACTGCCATCGATACAGTGTCTTTCAATGGTTCTTCATACCACTTTTGCTGAATACCAACATTGTCTGTATCAATTTTAAATCTCCATATTCCATTTAAATTTTTTACTTCTCTTACTTTGTTTTCAATTGAATATAACATATTTTTTCCTCACTTTACATATTCTATATCTGACTCATTGCATGTATTAATCATTTTTTTCATCATAGCGACTATCAAATTATCTTCCTAATCGACCAACTCCTTTTCCTTCTATAAGAGTTGATATTTCATCCTTAGTAACAAGATTTACATCTCCCGGAATTGTATGCTTCAACACAGATGCTGCCGTGGCAAAATCAATAATATCCTGAGGTGATTTTCCATCAACTATCGCCGCAATAGCACCTGCCGCAAAAGCGTCACCTCCACCCACTCTGTCAACCATCGGTGTCATTCTATAATAGTTTGCCTTGTATAATTTACTTCCATCATAAATCATTCCACTCAGTCCATTATCTGAGCTCGTAAAGCTCTGACGCGCACTGCAAATAACATATTTAAAATTGTATGCTTCAACCATTTCAGCAAACATCTTTTCATATGCTTCAGGATTAGGTGTATCGTCATCATTTCTCTCACACAGATTGAAACCTAGCATTTTGATTGCATCTTCTCTTCCTCCCATACATATATCTACATACTCCATGTATTGGGGCATAACACTCTGTGCCTCTTCTTTACTCCACAATTTTTTTCTAAAATTCAAATCGCAGCTCACTGTAAGTCCATTCCTCTTTGCAGATTTTACTGCTTCAAGCGTTAGTATAGCTGCCTCCTCACTTAAGGCCGGTGTTATTCCCGAAAAATGAAACCAGTCGGCGTCTTTAAAAATTTTGTCAAAATCGAAATCATCCGCCGTTGCTTTGCTGATAGACGAACCTGCTCTATCGTAAACCACATTAGATGATCGAAGACTTGACCCAACCTCTAAATAATATATTCCTATCCTTTCACCGCCATAAGATATTGCAGATGTATCTACTCCATATTTTTTTAGGGTAGCTGCAGCAGCTTTTCCAATTGCATTGTCCGGAAGCTTTGTTACATATGTAGCATCATACCCCATATTTGAGAGAGATACTGCAACATTTGCTTCACTTCCTCCGAAACAGGCATCAAACTGCTCTGCCTGAATAAACCGCTTGTTATTTTGTGTTGAGAGACGCAGTAGCAATTCTCCCATTGTAATTATTTTTGCCATAATTTGTTTATCTCCATAGCTTTATCTCTAATATCATCCCATTTGCACTGATTAATCATATCTTTTGTTGCCATCCAGCTTCCACCACATGCAATTATTTTTTTATTTTCTAAATAATCCATCACATTGTCCATATTGATTCCACCGGTTGGCATAAATCTAACATTACCATATGGGGCACTTACCGCTTTTATAAAATTAATTCCGCCTGCTGCTTCTGCCGGGAAAAATTTCATCACTGAAATTCCTAATTCAAGATTATTCTCTATTTCTGTAGGTGTCATTACCCCTGGAATAATGACAATATCCTTTGACTTACAATATTGTATAACCTTTTTATTTGAACCGGGACTTACGATAAATTTTGCCCCGGCTTCAACAGCCATATCTACCTGCTCTGTTGAGAGAACCGTCCCTGCTCCGACAACAATATGCGGGCATTTTTCTGTTATTATTTTTATCGCTTCCAAAGCCTGCTCTGTCCTTAATGTTATTTCTATACAGTTAAGTCCACCTTCCGACAAAGCCTGTGCCAATGAAATTGCATTTGAGGCATCATCAATCACAATAACCGGAATAACTTTACACTTCTCAATTATATCTAATACTTTCATTTCTTCTCCCGTATTGTTCAACATATATATCTATACTCCACTGTACGCTGCAAACCCTCCGTCTACCGGGATAACCACACCGTTTACAAAGCTTGAAACCCTTTCATCGCACAGATAATACAACGTGCCAACTAATTCTTCCGGCTTTCCGAATCTCTCCATTGGGGTGCTTGAAAGAATCTTATCGGTTCTCTCTGTTGGCGTTCCATCCTCGTTAAACAAAAGCTTTTCATTTTGCTTTGTCACAAAGAATCCCGGGGCAATAGCATTACACCTAATGCCAACCTTTGAGAAATGTACCGCAAGCCACTGCGTATAATTTGATATTGCAGCCTTTGCTCCACTGTATGCCGGAATCTTTGTAAGTGGTGTAAATGCATTCATGCTGGAAATATTAATAATGCTGCATCCTTCCACTCCAATCATATCCCTTGCAAAAACCTGTGTGGGAAGTAAGCTTCCCATATAGTTCAAATTAAAGACAAACTCCACTCCCTCTTTGTCCAAATCAAAAAATGTCTTTCCTTCAAAGTCTTCCGTAAAGTATTCGCAGTCTGTAGTTGCCCGTGGATTATTTCCACCTGCTCCATTTATAAGTATATTACATTTTCCAAATTCCCTTATTATTGCATCATGAGCTTTTTCAATGCTGTCCTTTTCAAGAACGTTGCACATATAGCCCTCGGCTTTAAGTCCTTTTTCTTTTAATTCACACGCTTTGTCTAAGACAGCCTGTTCATTAATGTCTAGCAGTGCAACACTCGCACCCGCTACAGCCATTGCCTCGGCAAACATAGAGCAGAGAACTCCACCTGCTCCGGTAACTACTACTACCTTTCCATCAAAACATGTATTTAGTGGTGTTTTCATTTTATCTCTCCTTTTCTAATGCTTCCCACAATCCGTTAATATATGTTGTACCTAACGCTCTGTCAAACAGACCATAGCCGGGCTTGCCGGTCTCTCCCCAAATCATTCTTCCGTGGTCCGGTCTGACATATCCTTTAAATCCGGTGTCATGATATGCTTTCATTATTTCATACACATCCAGACTTCCTGCTGATGAAAGATGTGCACTTTCCTCAAAAGAACCATCCTCCAGGATTTTTACATTTCTAACATGTGCAAAGCATATTCTGTTTTTTGCTCCGTACTTTGCTATCATTTTTGGAATATCATTATTCCTTGTACATCCAAGACTTCCACTACAAAGAGTAAGTCCGTGATGTGGATCATCATATATATCTAAAAATCTATCTATGTTCTTCTCGTTTGTTATAATTCTAGGAATTCCACATACCGGCCAAGGTGGGTCATCCGGATGAATGCCCATATAAACATCACATTCTACTGCTACCGGTATTATTTCTTTGATAAAATGCTCAAGGTTTTTCCAGAGACCTTCCTCTCCCAATTCCTTGTATGCTCCAATTAATTCGGTAATCTCTTCCTGACTGTATGATGCATCCCATCCCGGAAGTGACATCTTTAGCGGATCCATCCTGTCAACATCTTCTTTATAATAAACCAACGCATTTGATCCATCCTCAAGAGTCTCATCCAGTCTTGATCTTGTCCAATCAAACACCGGCATAAAATTGTAACAAATACATTTTACTCCAACACTTGCAAGCCTTCTGATGTTCTCTTTATAGTTTTCTATGTACTCTTCACATCTTCCTCTTCCAAGTTTAATATCCTCATGTACCGGGACACTTTCAATCACTTCCATCTCAAGACCATGTTTTTCAATCTCTGTTTTTAATGCTCTTATGCTCTCCATAGGCCAAACATTACCGGGTGCTACGTCATATACAGCTGTCACTACACCTGTCATGCCTGGTATCTGTGCAATGTAATCCAGTTTTATCGGATCGTCCTTGCCGTACCAGCGAAATGTCATTTTCATTGATATCCCTCCCATTCATATAATAATTAATATAAAAACACTATAATTTTTTGTTATTGTTTTGACACTTTTATAATCCATGTAAGCGCTTACATTAAATTTACAACATATATTTTTCAAAGTCAACATTCTTTTATATTTATTTTAATATTTAATATTGTAAACACGTTACAATTAGTTTATAATTCGTAAATGTAAGCGTTTACAATATTTGTGCCACCAACCTAAGGTGGCGGAATGGAGATTTTATGAATATTTACGATATTTCAAAAAAAGCCGGCGTTTCAATAGCTACTGTGTCAAGAGTTATGAATGGCTCCGACAAGGTAAGTGAAAAAACAAGAAAAAAAGTATTAGAAATCATGTCAGAGACCGGTTACACCCCTAACGTGTTTGCACAGGGGCTTACCAACAACTCCATTCACACAATTGGATTGTTATGCGCAGATTGCTCTGATCATTTTCTTGCAAATGCCATTTCTTATTTAGAAAAAGGGTTTAGAGAAAATGGATATGACTGTATTCTTTGCTGCACAGGATATGAACTCGAGACAAGGCAGAATTATCTTAAGCTTATCCTCTCAAAGAAAGTTGACGCTATCGTCCTAGTGGGCTCTACATTTATAGAAGAATCAACTGAAAAAAATCAGTATTTAATTGATGCTGCAAAAAGCGTCCCAGTATTTTCAGTCAACGGATACCTTGACGCAGACAATGTATATTGCACTCTTTGTGATGACACCGAAGCAATATTCAATGTCACAAGCAATTTGATAGATAACAATTTTACAAAAACCTTATTTCTTTATCGCTCTGCTTCTTATAGCGGGCGTCACAAGCTTGAGGGCTTTAAAAAAGCATATAATAATAAAAAACTAGTTTTGTCTGACAAACAAATTCTGTGTTTCAATGATACGATTGACAATGCAAAGGACATGCTACGCAATTACTACAATGAATTCAATTTTGATTCCGTAGTTGCCGGAGACGATGAGCTGGCAATAGCTGCTGAAAAGTTTGCCAAAGCAAAAGGATTATCTATCCCAAATGATTTTTCTATTATTGGCTATAACAATTCAAAGGTCGGTGTATGTTGTGACCCTGAAATGTCAACATTGGACAATCAGCTGGAGTTTGTGTGTAATAACACAGTAAAAACAGTGATGAATATTTTTGATAAACAGGACGTTCCTAAAAAGACAATTGTCTCTGCAAAATATATTAAGCGTGGAACAACAACCTTTTAGAATGGAGATTTTATGAAGAATTTTTTAGATAAAGACTTTTTGCTCAGCACTCCCACTGCATGCAGACTGTATCATGATTACGCAAGCAAAATGCCAATAATCGATTACCATTGCCACATTAATCCAAAAGATATTGCTGACAATATTTCATTTGATAACATTGCTCAGGTATGGCTTGGTGGAGACCATTACAAATGGAGAGCGCTTCGAGCATGTGGTGTGGAAGAAAAGTATATAACCGGTAATGCAGATGATTACGAGAAATTTGAAAAATGGGCTGAAATTATGCCAAAGCTAATAGGCAATCCTTTGTATCACTGGTCTCATTTAGAATTAAAAAGATACTTTGGATATGATGGTATACTAAATTTATCTACCGCTTCTGAAGTTTGGAATGTATGTAATGAAAAATTAAAAAACATTACCTGCAGAGATTTAATCAAGCAGTCAAATGTTGAGATAATATGCACAACTGATGACCCAGCTGACTCTCTTTGTTATCACAAACAGATTGCAGACAGTGATTTTGACGTCAAGGTATATCCAACCTGGAGACCCGACAATTTATTTAACACCCGCGGAAATGAATTTTGTGAATACATTAATAAACTGTCTTGCAGCTCTTCTACTGATATTAATTGTTTAAAGCAGTTGAAGAAGGCTATTGTTAACAGAATGGATTATTTTGACAGTATGGGATGTCGTGTCTGTGACCATGGAATTGCGTCTATCGATTTCGTTAATGCAGATGAAAATGAAATTGAAGATATTTTCGGGAAATTACTATCCGGAAAAGAGGTAGGCACTCAGGATATGGTCAAATATACTTCGTGGCTTATGACATTCATGGCGAAGGAATACAATAAGAGAAACTGGACAATGCAGCTTCATTATGGTGTTTTAAGAAACAACAACGAAAAGCTGGCATTTTCTCTTGGAAAAGATATTGGTGTAGACTGCATAGGTGATAACGCTCCTATTTCAGGAGTAATTAATCTTTTAAATAATCTTACTATTACTGATTGCCTTCCAAAAACAATCATCTATTCACTTAATCCGGTAGATAACACTTCAATCGACACTGCTATTGGATGTTTTCAAGCGGGTCATACTTTAGGCAGAATACAGCACGGCTGCGCATGGTGGTTTAATGACAACAAAACAGGCATTCTTGAGCATATGACTTCACTGTCCAATCAGGGAGTATTGGGGAACTTTATTGGAATGCTCACAGATTCGCGAAGCTTCTTATCATACACGCGCCATGAGTATTTTCGCCGCATTTTGTGCGACTTTATTGGGCGCATTGTCGAGAATGGCGAATATCCGAATGACGATCATACCTTAAAAGAATTAATAGAAAATATATGCTATTATAATGCAAAGCATTTTCTTGATTTCAAGGATTAAGGTGCCAAAAGGTCACTTTCAATTTTATGAATGTCAAAATGCAAAAAAGAATAAATAAAAGGGTGTATTTCAAAACACCCTTTTATTAAATTCTTTTTTGTGCATTTTTACAATAATTTTCATATAGTGACCTTTTGACACCCAAATACTATGATATAAAAAACAATGTATTATTAATCTATTTTCATTACAAGTCCATCCCAAACTTCTTTAAAAACATCTCCACTGTCCAGAGACTGAACAGCAACAACCATATTTTTTTTCGGCATTACTATTATATACTGTCCATATTTTCCATCTGCTCTAAATGATTCCCGGTCAGGGTTAATCCAAAACTGAAATCCATAGTTTGAATCCCACTCTTCAGGTACCTGTTTTGTAGTTGCCATATCAAGATATTCTTTTGAAACAATTCTTTTTCCATTATATACACCACCATCAAGGAGCATCTGTCCGAATCTGCCAAACTCATCTATTGTAAGGTATAAACCATTGGCTGCATGGATATGTCCCATAGGACATCTTGTCCAATCAGGGCTTAGTATATCTAGCGGTGAAAAAAGTCTGGGGTTCAAATATTCCATTATTTCTACGCCTGACTTTTTC
>CAZWAG010000026.1:0-22837 GCA_964631845.1 uncultured Eubacterium sp. | reverse complement strand
CTTGTCTTGTTTGATATCTGTATAAAGTACAAGTTGGTTGTCCATATCCTCCTTAGCCATCAGAACAACCATTAAATTCAAAATACCACCATCTATTCATCCAATAGATTTTTCCTTTAGAAGAATTAACAGCAGTATAACCATAATTATAACCGTTTGTTGTTCCCCACTCTTCAACCCAATACATTGAGCCACCACAATTTGAACAAGCTCCCGAATATGGATCTTGAGTGCCACAATTAGAACATCTAAATGCATAATACCTATATCCCGTTGTTGTCTGGACATTGGTTAATACATTTGAGCCTACCCAATTTCTTGACCATCCTGACCATGATCCCCAAGATGTATATGTTCCTGTATTTTCCGTTTTTGTTAATGAATATCCTGATGGTGTTGTAGGGGTTCCTGTTGACTTAATAACTTTTGAATCTTTATATCTATATTCTGTTCTAGACTCTTTAATTATATCATCACCCTCTGGCACTGTTGCGCTCCAATCTGACCACTCATTTCCAATATCAACTGCACTCATGACAATCTTTGATTTCGGCGTTCCTGTTGTTTCGTCATCTACCACTCCAATCATAGAAACCTGAACTTTAGATGCTAATCCAGAATATAATACTGTTATTTTTTCTGATACTTCTTCTGTTTCTGGCATACTAATTGATCGCGTTTCAGATGCAACCATTTTACCTGACTTTGTCATCAACGCAACTACTAACTTTCCTTTTGTAAAATCATCTGGGAAATTCGTCAAATTAACATCTATTGTGTATCCTGTGCCCTCATCGTTTCTTTTAGCACTATTAATCTCTGTAATGATAGGCAAATCTGAATTCTCCCACACATACGTTGCTCTTACTGTTAACGATTTCTTTACACATTGATATTCACTTGTATCCCACCCAGCAAACACATATCCATTCTTAGTAGGAATATCTGTAGGTTCAGTGGCCGCTGACATATATTCAACCTTTTGTACTTTGTCAATCACATCTCCATTATAATCAACAAAGGAAACAGCATATGTATTGATTTTATATACTGAATTTATAGTTGTGTTTGATTTAATATTTTTCCCATCTGAACTCCAATTTTGAAAAGTGTAACCTTCTCTTTCAGGCGCTGTTGGAGCTATAGCGTTTCCACCCCATTTAATACTTTGTACTGCACCAATAGTTTGATTTTCCCAATCAACATATTTTACACTAACATTATCATGTACAACACAGTTTCCTGAACTATTACTTCCACTTGTTCCTGCTGAATTTGATGCACTGACTGTAACCTTATATGTTCCTGGATTTTTTATTGAAAATGATGCAGCTGTTCCACCTACTGATTGCGATTGATTATATACACTATTACTTGTACAAACAAGATTAACATTGTATTTTGTTGCACCAGAACTTCCACTCCAAGTAGCAGTTATAGCATCACCAATCCCCATTTCTGTCTTATTTATACTAATGTTTTTTGGTGTAGCAGGAGTAACAGGTTGAGTTTGACCATTTGGTAACGTATATGGTGCCGACTTAATAGATTTGACTTTAATAGCATTTTTATAAATTACTCTTCCCCAATTAATCCTACAATTACCAAAAGCATTTGCTTCTCCTAAAGTTATTGCATTTCCATTAACTCCAATAACAAAAGCCCAATGTCCATATTCCGAGTCCGTTCCACCATCTTCGTAATGAATAACATCTCCTGGTTTCAGTGTAGATAAATTTCCATTAGGCCAATAATTTGAAGACGAACCATATGCGTCATATGCTAATTTTCTGGCAAATCCACAACACTGACTTCCTCCGTCAAATGTGTTACAGTCACACTGGCCTCCTTTAGCAGCATATTTATGTGAATAGCAAGGTGTTCCCGTTGTACCATTAGGATTATTACAACTAGAATAACACAATCCACCATGTCCTCCAGCTTGAGTAACATGGTTCCAATATCTTCCATGAGGAAACTTAACCTGAAGCTGTTGCAACGTCATTCCAGCTGCTCTTACCTGCTTCAAATGTATAGTTGGCATTGTCCCACCAAACATAATTATTATTAGAAATATTGGAATTATTCTGTTTTTTATAATATTCATTTTAATCCTCCTTTTCCTCTTTTGTAAATTCCGTTATAACTCTTCTATATTAAATACTATCATTTTTCGGAAACGATTGCAATATATCATATTGCATCTGCATACTGTTACATTGTTTATGCATATTCTTATACCTTTTAAAATTTATGTATATTAACTCAAGGATTATATATTTTTTTAATAAGGAGCACTTTATGATAAAAAAAATAAAAAATAATGATAAATATAAAGATCGGTATACACGCTTAGGTTTAAACATTGCATACTATCGTAAATTAAGAGGACTAACTCAATTAGATTTGGCTGAAGCAGTTGATATTAGTCGTACTCATATGAGCAATATTGAAGCACCTAATATTCCAACTTCAGTCTCAATAGAATTACTTTTTGATATATCTGATGAACTTGGGATTCCAACAAAATTGTTATTTGATTTTGAAAAATAAACTATTATAAATTGTTTATAGAAAAAAGCATTGGGCTCACATATCAATTTGCCCAATGCTTTTTTCATTATTATAATTATTCATTATAGATTTTCACAACAAGTTCTTCGTCATATCCCATTTCAATAATATCCTGTGGCGATAATTTTGTTAACATATTTTTAATTGCTTGTATTCTCTCCTGATTAATCCCTTCCGCCAGACCTTCTGCCCTCGCCTCTGCTCTTTCCTCTTCTCGGAATAATCTCATTGTTTTCTCTTTATCATATTCTGTAAGACACATTTCAATCACCTCACTTTTATGCTCCAATAAGAAATCAGCAAGAATTCCATTCACTATACATTCATCGACAGCCTCAATTATTGCTTCTTTTATGTCTTTTTCCTGTTTCTGTTTTTCTCTTATTGTATCAATTAGTATAGCATATTCGCGAAGCACTTTACAAGCAGACAAAAGCTTTTCATTATGTCCTATATTTATATTTAACATTATAGCAGTCCACTCAAATTTGCCTGGTTCTACCGGCTTCATAAATGCATCTGAAAGCTTCATTTCCACTCTGTCAGGCGCATCTTCTTCTCCGTTATAAAATACATAATACTGTGGTGTTGGAATTTTCTGAATTGTTCTACTATAAATATTTATATTTGAGGTTGCAATAAATTTTGAGAATAATTTTCCAAAATACATAAATCCTCTAAGTGGCATATTTGGATTCTTAGTACTCTGGTGTTCAAATAATGATATGTTGCTGTCAAGAATACATGATATATCATTTTTCATTTCCATATATACAACATCATCTATAGTTGTTATCTCTAATTCACTTGTGTCAGTATAATTTGTATCATTGAGTGCATTATATAAAGACAGTAAATTTTCTTTATATTTTTCATACCCGAATATAGCCCTAAACAACCTGTCCTTATGAAATTGATTAATCTCCATCTCGATTCCCCCTTTAAATTTTTCTTTACATTCCTATTTTCACTCCTGACTTTACACTAACAATATATTTTTATTTTGTCAACATATACAATATGTTATTTCTTATTTATTTTATGTTGCATTTCTTATTTTCTTTTTATAATTACTCCCACAATATTAAAAACTATAAACATTGCAAGATTTGCCACAACAATACTTGCACCTGCCGGTATTGATAGAGCATATGATGCAATCAACCCAATTGAAAAATTTACTACTGATAATATTGCTGAACATATTGTCACGCTAACAAAGCTTTTAAATATTCTCATTGACGTGAGTGCCGGAAATATTATCAGACTTGATATGAGCATTGCTCCCATCATCTTGATTCCAAGCACTACTGTGACAGCTGTAAATATCGCAATCAATGTATTGTAAAATGAAACCTTTACGCCGGTTGCCTTTGAAAAGCTCTCATCAAAAGTCACTGCAAAAATTTTATGATAACAAAATATAAACAAAATCAAAACGACAATGGACAAGACAACACTCATAAAAACATCATCTTGTGACATTGCCAAAATGCTTCCAAACAGGTAGCTGTCTATATCTGCATTTAGTCCCGTGGATAGCGATATCACTATTACACCTATTGCAAGTGATGACGCAGATACAAGTGCAATAGCCGCGTCGCTTTTTATTTTTCCTCTCTCAGTCATTCTAAGCAGAATAAATGCCGCAACAATAACTACCGGAATGGAAAATTTTATTGGTGCCAAACCAAGCGCCATGGCAATAGCAAGCGCTCCAAAGGATACGTGTGACAGTCCATCACCTATCATCGAGTATCTTTTAAGCACAAGGCTCACACCGAGAAGAGCTGCGCAGAGCGAGACTAACACTCCACCGACAAAGGCTCTTTGAATAAAATCATATGACATCATTTCACTAATCATTATTCTTCACCTCCGTCATTGTCAGACATTCTCTTTGCAATCGTGGCTGCTACATCCCTGCTATTTCTCTCGTCTGCCTGGTGTATTCTATTTATTACTGTATCTCCGAGGAACATATTTGAAACATTTGATTTTCTATACTCCTTAGTTGTTCCAAAGAAATACGAATCCTGTTTGAGATGTAAAATATGTGTCGCGTAATCCATAGCATTCTCAATATCGTGAGTAACCATAACTACCGTCACATTTTCTTTCTCATTTAAGGCCTTTATTGTCTCATACAATTCAGTTGATGCAGAAGGATCTAATCCCGTTACCGGTTCATCCAAAATCAGCACACCATCTGTCGCACACATTGCTCTTGCCAAAAGAACTCTCTGCTGCTGTCCTCCCGACAATTCTCTGTAGCATTTATTTTTCAAATCAGATATCCTAAATCTCTCCATATTGCGGATAGCTTCCTGCTTGTCTTCCTTGTTGTAAAACGCCTTAAATGATTTTCCATTTAAGTTGCCGGATAGCACTACCTCCCACACACTTGCCGGGAAATCCTTCTGAGCACTTGTCTGTTGGGGAAGGTAACCAATTCCCTTTTGATTTTTATCCACAATTACTTTTCCATTTATTGGTTTTATTAACCCAAGCAAAGTCTTAATGAGCGTACTCTTTCCGGTTCCGTTTTCACCCACTATGCAAAGATAATCCCCTTCATTAACGGTAAAATTTAGTCCGTTTGCAACTATTAAATTATCGTATCCTAAATTAACATTTTCAAATTGAAATATCATATAAAATCTATCACTCTATTGAGCATTCTCCTCTTATTACGCTAAGTTTAATTTAATGCTATCTTAAGGTTGTCAATATTCTCCCTCATCAAATCGATATAAGTAACACGACTTTCAAATTGCTTTTGCGTAACTGTATGACAGGAATTAAATTGAAGCACCTGTGCTCCTGTGTCCTGGCTAATTGCATCTGCTACCATATGATTGCTCAGTTCTAAACAAAAAACTGCTTTAACCTTTTCATTCTTTATCTTATCAACCAAAAAAGCTACTGTATGAGCGCTTGGCTCCATATCACTGCTACAGCCCGGGAAGGCTGCATAGTAATCTAAATCATATTCCTCTGTGAAATAAACAAGTGGGAATTTGTCCGCAAAAATTATTGTATCATGTTTTGCATTTTGAACAGTATCTCTTATATCTTCATCTACACTTTTAAGCTGTTTCTTATATTCATTTGCATTACTTTCAAAATAATCAGCATAATCAGGAAGCTCCTTTGACAGCGTCTCACAAACTATATCTGTTATCTCTTCCATAATAACAGGACTTGTCCAAATATGTTCGTCAATCTCAACCTCATCAGTCTCTTCCTCCTCTTCAAGATTTGCGAATATTTCCTCGTTTTCTTCAGTGGCAACCAATTCTTTTTGGTCAATGCTATCCATCATGCACACCTGTGTCTGCTTGTCATTAGAAAGTGATTCCATTACCTTTTCAAGCCAGTTTTCCATACTTCCACCATTGTATATGAACACATCTGCTTCATTAATTGCTACAATGTCAGCAGGTGTAGGCTCAAAGGAATGACTATCCTTTCCGGGGGCGACAGCCATAGAAATTTTCACATCCGGTGTGTCTGCAACTACATTCTTGACAACATCATAATATGGAAATATTGATGTCATTATAGTCAATTTATATTCTTTTGAATCACTAGGCTTCCTGCATGATGACAAACCAAATGCCATTACTACGACAAGCGCAAGTGCACTAATTCTTTTAAACATATTTATGTCTCCTCGTTTAATCATTACCTTTTAGTATACTACAAATTGTCACCAATTTTAATACTTTTTAATCAAGACTTCTACACTTATTTGTGATATAATATCACAATAAAATATTAAAAGGAGTTCTTCTATGAAAATCATTAATATTGAAACAGATTTGCCAATTGAAAAGGTAAAACAGAATTTCAAAAAAGAAGCCGATTATTATGCAGAAGGTGAGAATCAGTTTTCATTTTGGAGCCTTGCCGATTTTAATAAAAAAGAGATTGGTATTCACTCATCTATAGATGAAGAAAAAGGCAAAATATGTTCATATGTTGAGGACGGTATTGACCACAAAAACTTTATTATTCCTATCACATATATTTTCAGTGCATCCATCAAAGAGAAGAATGGAAAAACAAGAATTATAGGTTCAATGCAAATGTCGCCTATGTTTAATATTCTTTTAGTTATCACTCTTGGCGTTTTAGTTTGTGGATACATCGGTATCGACAATCAAAGAACAAATATAGCATTATTATTCGCTCTTATTGCAATCTATTTTTACTTTGTAAAAAGATCCTTTCGTGCTCTTGGCAACCGATTAAATATTTATATTGACGCGTGTTGCTATGTACCGCAAAAGAAGGTCAAAAAAAATAACCCTAACAAAAAGAAGGGTAAATGGAGCGGTAAGAAGTACTAAAAAATAAGGAGTAGTTTGATGTTACATAATCCCGTCAGTATGACCGGAAGTATTAATCCAAACTACTCCTTATTTATTTTAACAATCTATTTATTTGAATTTATTCCTGATTCTGGATAGCATCATATCCTGTTTCATTTGTACGGATTTTTGTTGCTGTTCTGATTTCATAACTGAAAATCTTTCCATCACCATAATCTCCGGTATATGCTGCTTTTCTGATTGCATCGATTGTCATTTTTTCCCATTCCTCTGAAGATACAATAACTTCAAATTTTACTTTTGGCTTGATAAAGCTTTCTGCGCTTCTTGTATAAACATCATCCGCCTTTGCGCCTCTCTGTGCTCCATAGCCCATTACATTTGTCACTGTGACACCGTTAACCTGAAGATTATCTAAAGCGTTCTTTACTTCTTCCATCTTTTCACTTCTAACGATTGCCTCGATTTTGATCATCATATTTATTCCCTCCTTCTAAAAAAAGGTATTCAAAATACAACGTATTTTGAACACCTTTGTTCGCAAAAAATATTTTACCTCATAATTATATTGCTTTTGGCCATTTATGTCAAATGCAAAACTTTTATTTTTTCAATAAATATTTTTCAATTGCCTCTGCAATGCCTTCGCTGTCACAATCTGATACTACAACATCACATATTTCTTTAACGCTGTCTTTTGCATTTCCCATTGCAATAGAAAGTCCTGCCGTCTTTAATATATCCATATCATTGTCCGCATCGCCTACTGCAATAGTGTCTGTGATATCCATTTCCAAATAATCACAAAGAGCTTTGAGCCCTGTTCCCTTAGTCACTCCCTTTGCCGATATTTCAAGATTGGAATACTCAGAGTGCGCCATCACAATATCTAAATCATTCAATCTCTCTTCCAATATATTTCTGTCTTCTATAGATTTTGTATAGAAATTAAACTTTTCAACAGGAAAAGGATTATTTCTATAAAACACCTCAATATCCTTGCAAGGTGTGGTTACCTTCTTAAACATCGATGTAAATATATCCATATTATATTTTGCCATATTTTCTAATTTGTCAGATTGCACTATTGAATCATTTGACAATATATGGACCATAACATCCATATCCTTTGCCACATCAAACAGTTTATATACTGTTTCAATCGACAATGGATTTGAGTATATCTTTTCGTCAGTTTGAACATTGTACACCAACGCACCACTGACACAGTTAACATACTTTAACCTTGGCATTTTTTTTAAGTAATCTTCAAGCTCTGCAACACATCTTCCTGTGGAAAGAATAACTTCTTTGCCTGCATCAAACGCTTTGTCAATATATTCAAGGCTTTTTTTAGTTATTTCTTTGTCTGAATTTAGAAGTGTTCCATCCATATCTAATGCTATTAATTTATATTCTGTCATATAATCTTCTCTCTTTCAACAAAAGCTGACTACAATAATTGTAACCAGCTTTTCATATAAACTATTTTACGTGACTATAAATATCATCTGTAAGCTTCTTTATAATTCTCTCAACCTCAGCAACTGCATCGTCGATTGCTGTCTTCTGCTTATCTATCTGCTTGTCACGCGTTGATATTTCAACCACATTTTCTTCAAGGTTTCTTGGACTGACAACAACTCTTACAGGAACACCAAGTAGGTCTGCATCTGCAAACATTGCCCCCGGACGAGCTTTTCTGTCATCATAGATAACTTCAATACCCTTGTTCTGTAATGTCTCATAAAGTTCATCTGCCTTTGCCTTGCACGCTTCATCATCTGAGCGCAAGCAGCAAAGATGTACCTGCCATGGTGCAATTGTGATAGGCCAGATTGGTCCCCAGTCATCGTGACGTACTTCACATATTGAAGCAGCCATACGACCAACTCCGATACCGTAGCAACCCATAATTGGATTCTGCTCTTTACCATTTTCATCTGTATAAGTGAATCCCATTGATTCTGAATACTTTGTTCCAAGCTGGAATATATTTCCTACTTCAATACCTCTTGAAATATTGATTACCGGCTTGCCACATACCGGACAAATACCACCTTCAGTGATTTTTGCCAAATCAAGATATTCTGCTCCGGGACAATCTCTGTCTACATTGAAGCCTGTGTAATGTGCATCAACCTTGTTAGCACCTGTAACAAGATAATCAATACCTTCTAATGACTTGTCGAATAAAACCGTTACTTTTTCATTAATGCCAACAGGTCCGATAAATCCTGCTGTGAGTACTGTATCATCTTCAATTACAGCCGGGTGAATATCACATCCCAATGCGTTTGTAAGCTTTGTTTCATTTATGTCCAAATCACCACGGATAAATGCAACAACAAAGCTGTCATCTTCATTTCTCTGATATACTACAGCCTTTGCTGTGTTCTCAGCCGGAATATCTAAAAATTCACACAGCTCTTCTATTGTTCCTGCATGTGGTGTTGGAACTTCCTTCAATTCCTCCATAGGAATTTTATTATCATTCTTTATGATGCTTGGTGCAGCTTCAACGTTTGCACTGTATCCACATTCCGGACAAACAGCAATTGAATCTTCACCAGCCGGTGTGAGAAGCATGTATTCATGTGAAATGCTACCACCCATCATACCTGAATCAGATGCAACAACCGCAACCTCCGGAATACCACATCTTGCAAAAATTCTGTTGTATGCATCATATACCTTCTGATAGTACTGTTCCAAGTCTTCCTGTGATGTATGGAATGAATAAGCATCCTTCATTGTAAACTCACGAACACGGATAAGTCCTGCACGTGGTCTGGCCTCATCACGGAATTTTGTCTGAATCTGATAAATCATAAATGGATATTTAGCATAGCTGTTTGCATATTCACGTACAAGCTGAACCGATGCTTCCTCGTGTGTCATACCGAGCACCATCTTTGAACCTGTTCTGTCTTTGAATCTTAAAAGCTCTGAACCAACGCTTTCATATCTGCCTGATTCTTCCCAAAGACTTCCAGGCAATGTAACAGGGAATAAAACTTCCTGACCATCTAATTTGTCCATTTCATCACGAATGATGTTTTCTATTTTTTGAGAAATACGCTTCATTGGCGGGAACTGAGAGTAAATTCCGTTTGCAACATTTTTGATATAGCCTCCTCGAACCATAATAGCATGGCTGTCAATAAGGCAGTTTGCAGGTCTCTCTTTAAATCTGTCTCCGACAAGTTTTGATAATTTCATGTGTTTTCTCCTTGTGTTTCAAAATATATTTTTACTTTTTAAAAATGTGCTTTCGCACTTGAATAAGTTTAATACACTTTACAATAAAAATCAATGTTTAAGGGATTTCTAATGCTTTAAATTAAGTATTCGTCATATGTTTTTAATTACCCTTCCCACTCTATGAACTAATTAAAATCAGAAAACTATTGTAGACATCTATTTTTCCGTATCCCCACTGCCCATTTGGATATTCAATATCTCTGCTTCTGTCCGCCCCTCTAATCAAATAATTTCTAATAGAATTTGTCTTCATATACGGCTCTGTCTGCTTTACAATTCCCCATTCTAAAAGTTGTGCACAACAACCTGCAACAAGCGAAGCAGCTACAGAGGTTCCTGTCTTCGTGACAAACTCCTGATTAATTCTTCCACTGCCAAAAACATTCACTGCCGGAGCAACTAAATCCGGCTTAACATTATTGTCGGTTGTATATCCTCTTCCCGACTGTGGGTAAATGGCATTATTAAAAGCATTGTACCCACCGATAGTCAATATATTTTCACTGCCTGAAGGCACAGTCAACGTCATATTTGGATTTGGCTTTAAGAAAAAGACATCAGGCGGCATAAATCTTTTGAGATTTGCCCAAATATTATAATTTCCAAAAAGAATATTACTTCCATAAACTCTAATATTCCACACTCCAGCCGATGGATTAAGGAATCTCATAAATATAAGCTGTTGGCCTGAACCTGATTCCACAATAGAGTAATCAACCTCTATTGTTGTATTTTCAATTAAAAAGTTAACTACTTCACTTGTCGATTTTTTTGCAGGAATAATTGCAGAGCTTTCACCAAGCGGCGACAAAAATGAAATCGAAAATAAATCCGGTACATTTCCCCAGAGCTCTAATACAAATCCTTCGCTGTTTTCCCCTACATTTATCTCAACATTGTCACTATGAATTTCCGTCACCACACCGCTGTAATGTAGCTGCCCGCTTGCCTCATTTCCGATGCATGTCACAACACAGCTTCCTATTATATTTCCAGCGCTATCCAACGTCTGTGCCAATGGCGAATTTCCACTTCTAGAGCCATTTCCGCTTCCCATTCCTAGCACATACACAATCGGTTTATTAAACTTTAACTGCAGTTTTCTCAGATACGCCATTGCAAGCATAATATCATTTTCCTGATATACCGGCTCCGAACCCTGTATCAGAAAAAAATCTTTTAAATACTGCTTTGCCTGCTTAACTTTTACCATTGCAATAAATGAGTTCGGAGCAGCACCAATAAAATCCTGTTGTTCGTTATAGCCTCCACAGCACACACTGGCCATAAAGGTTCCATGTCCATTTTCATCTCTGTGAGGCACAATATCATACGGACTGTCAGATTCCAGAGCGCTGTTTATCTGCTCTCTTGTATACTCACTTCCATATAGAAAGCCTTCGGGTGGTTTGCCGGTATTGTCAGTCTGATCCCATATGCCAACAATTCTACTCTGACCTGTTACATATCTAAATAGGTCATTTGTATAATCTATGCCTGTATCAATAAATCCAACTATCACATCCTGTCCTGTAAGCTCAAGTCCCCTCTGATTTTGTAGTCGCAAAGCTCCTGTTGCTGCTACTGAGGTCGTGTCCATAAGGCCAAACAATTTTGGAATAGTTGAATAAGCATAATTTTTTAAATTTATTTCAGGAAGCCTGTTTTTCTCCCCATATATAATCATGTATCTGTCGTTTACAATTTGAGTACAAAATCCCTCATACTGCTTTATAACATCTTCATCCGTCACGCTGTAGCGCCCAATAAAATCCGCCACTTCTTCCGACATTATAATATCTCTGCATTCAGCCATAAAATTAAAACTCTGCTTTTTACATAATATATGATTAGGTTGTCAAAAGGTCGACCTCTGAAATATTTTTGTCAAAATGCACAAAAGAATTTAATAAAAGGATATATTTCAAAACAATAGGCAGTTGTCCGCAAAGTTTTTCGAGCATAGCTACTGCGTTCGTAGCACTGTTTGAGCCCGGTAGGGCGAGTTTGCGAAGGACGCAGTTAATAGGTGGCGCAGAAAAACTCGGACAACAACGTGTTTTGAAATATATCCTTTTATCTATTCTTTTGTTCATTTTGACAATAAAGCTTCAGAGGTCGACCTTTTGACACCCTAATCAATATATGTAAAAAACAGAGCTTTGTACTCAATAATTATATGTCCTGTCCGCGCATTCTGATGACCGGACCACCAGTGCCGTTTATGTATGCGTCCGTAATTTGAACTATGCCGATATGTTCATCTTTTGGAATTTCATACATTATATCCATCATAAATTCTTCTATGATTGCTCTAAGAGCTCTCGCTCCTGTCTTCTTTTCCATAGCCTTCTTTGCTATTGTTCTAAGTGCCTCATCAGTGAACTCAAGCTTTACTTCGTCCAGCTCTAATAATTTCTGATATTGTTTTATAATCGCATTCTTAGGTCCTGTCAGAATATCTACCATCATATCTTCTGTCAGTCCGTCCAAAGTAAATACGATTGGCAATCTTCCCAAGAATTCAGGTATCATACCGAACTTTCTCAAGTCATCAGCATTAACTTCTTTCATAATATTTGGGTCATTGTCATACTTGTCATTCAAATCGCCCTTAAAGCCTATGGCAGACTGTTTGTTAAGTCTCTCTTTTATTATATCCTCTAAGTCTGGGAATGCTCCTCCACAAATAAACAATATGTTCTTTGTATCAACAGTTGCGAGTGGAACCATTGCATTTTTGCTAGTTGCTCCCACCGGAACTTCAACTTCACTGCCTTCTAACAGCTTAAGCAGTCCCTGCTGAACAGATTCACCACTTACATCACGCCCTCTATTGCTATCCTTACGCGCAATCTTGTCAAT
The DNA here is from genome assembly GCA_964631845.1 of uncultured Eubacterium sp. Lineage (GTDB taxonomy): Bacteria > Bacillota > Clostridia > Lachnospirales > Lachnospiraceae > Eubacterium_G. Next base: position 9,797 of record CAZWAG010000026.1, on the reverse strand, counting down.
CTCGTCAATGAAGATAATTCCTGTCTCTGCACGCTCTACGTCATTGTCAGCTGCTGCAAGTAACTTTGAAACTACACTCTCAATGTCATCCCCTATGTAACCGGCCTCTGTAAGAGATGTAGCATCAGTAATTGCCAGCGGTACATCAAGAAGTCGTGCCAAAGTTTTTACAAGGTATGTCTTTCCTGAGCCTGTAGGTCCAATCATAAGCATATTAGACTTTTCAATCTCTATCTCATCCATTGTGTTTGTAGCAACTCTTTTATAGTGATTGTAAACTGCAACAGACATAAACTTCTTTGCTTTATCCTGACCAATTACATAATCATCAAGCTTTCCTTTTATAATATGCGGTGCCGGAATTTTGTTTATATCTATTACCGGCTCTGATTTGCCATCTTCGTTTTTCTTCTTTTTCTTTAGCTTCTGCTTATTTGGAATTTCTCTTTTGAAATCATCAGGTGTCATCATATGAACTCCCGGCATTTTGAGAAGCTCCTCTAACTCCTCTTTGCTGATACTCATATTCATTCCCATTCCCATATTGCTTACACTATCAAAGCTCTTCTGCAGGCAATCAGGGCACACACATACTCCACCCGGCATCTCAATCATTTTTCCTGCTTTACTTTCAGGTCTTCTACACACATAACATATTTTTTCGTATTCATCTTCATTTGAATTATCTGTGTTATTTTCTATTTCTTCAATTTCATCAATGTATTCGCTCATAAGTATCTCCAAAATCTTTTATTCTTTTGAATTGTTTATCAACAATATCTAATCTAACTTGTAAATATTAACATAAAATAAAATAAATTTAAACAATCAAAAAATGGTAGCCATTATTACATAAAAAATGGTAGCCATTATTATGATGACTACCACTTATTTTTTTAATATTATTTATTTTCACCTGTCTCTATATCTGACAAAACACTCTTTGCGCCTAACTTTACAGTTACTTCCTTTTCCTTGTATTCTTTACCTGAAATATATGCAATAGTAACCTTTACCTTCTCACCCTTCTTGTAATACTGAAGTAAATTCTGCAAGGTCTCCATCGACTTAACCTGCTGTCCGTCAAACTTTGTAATAATATCTTTCTGGCTGATACCTGCCTCTGCAGCAGGACCATTCTTTGCAAGCTGTGATACGTATACACCTTCCGGCATTCCGTACATCTGTGCTATATCGCTTGTAACATCCTGACCGCTAATACCAAGATATCCCTGCTCATCTTCATCTAATTTTGTTCTTGTTTCTTTTGTCTCAAGATCACCGATAATTGATTTTACAGATGTAATAGGAATAGCAAATCCCATACCTTCAATGCTAGCTGATGTTGTTCCATCTGATGAATATTTTGCAACATTTATACCAATAACCTCACCTGAAGAATTGAGCAATGCTCCACCACTGTTTCCACCATTGATTGCCGCATCAGTCTGTAATAATTTCATTGTCTTTTCTTCAATTGAAACTTCTCTGTCTTTTGCACTGATAATACCGGTTGTAACTGACTGTCCATATCCTAAAGCATTTCCAATAGCTATAACACCTTCACCAACCTTTATCGCATCAGAGTCTCCCAAAGTTGCCTTTTTGATGTTTTTCAATATGTTACTGTCAATATCTTTAAGCTTTACTGCAACTACAGCTACATCAACATTAGAGTCAGTTCCTTTAAGATATCCAACTACTCCGTCGTCTCCACTCTGTCCATAAAACTGAATGCTAAGCTTATCAGCTCCCTCAACGACATGATTGTTTGTTACAATAAGTAATTCTGTATCTGTCTGATCTACTATGATACCAGAGCCGGCAGCTTCAGCTTCGTATGCTTTACTATTTCCGCCGCCTCCAAAGTAATATTCGAAGAAATCATCACCATAGTTGTTTGATTCCATCAAAGTTGTGCTTGTGATAGCTACAACAGAAGGCATCGCATTTTCAACTACTCCTGAAACATCTGTTACTGTTACCCCTGAATTGCTCTGAGTTTGTTTACTGTCAGTTGTATCTGTTGAGCCTATGTCATCGTAATCACTCTTATCGTTACCGATAATGTTTGAAATAGAGGTATCGTCTGTTGAATCACTAGATTTTAAAATATAATATCCTGTTCCTACAAAAAGAGTGCCAACTAAGATTACAACTACAGCTATTACTGCAATAATAGCTGTCATATTTTTCTTCTTTGGAGTATAACCACTGCCATTTGTTGTTGTGTTTGGTATTTCAGTATAATAAGTATTGTCTTTGATATCATTAGAAGAATATCTGTAGGTTTCATCTTTGTGCTCTGAATTGTCTTTATTTTCTTCCACAGTATCCACAATATCTTCGTTATCTACAGCTTCAACAACAACTTCATTCTCAGCTGTAACATTATCTGTGTTTTCATCCTCTGAAAAAGATTTATCATTAATATCTTTTTCCTCTGTACCATCGACAGATGTATTCTCTTTTTTATCACGTTCTTCGTAGTACATATCTTTTCTCCTTCCAAATTGCCAAGGCAATTATTTTATTAATTATTATAGGCTTAATTCTAATTTATGTATGTGACAATTTTGTGTTTTAAATGTTAATAAACTCTGTTTTATTGTTTACATTATATAAGGGCATACGCTAATAGTATGCCCTGAAATTATATATTTTATTATTAATAGAACTCACTCTTACCTTTGTCATCATAATCGTAATTCTCTTCTTGTGTTGTTTCCTCTTCTTTCTTTTCATTTTCAGTTGTTGGATTATATGAGGATGAATATTGTGTTATACCTGTAAATCCTGAAACATAATTACTTGCTTCATTTACAGTGATAGTAGGCTCATATTCTTCTTCATCAAACAGGAATTTGTGAAGCTCTGAAACATTTGATGAAAGTGTTGCAGGAATTACGTAACTTGCACCGCCAATTGTTCCTGTAGTGAGTGTAGATGGAAATCCCTGACTTCCACTTAATTTAAAATCAAATATTACCGGAATCAAATTCACTATTTCATCAAATGAAAAGCTTGTAGAAATAATTCTTTTTTCATCAGTATCTGTATTCATTACGGTACTAACCATTTGCTGGAGCTGTGATATTCCAGCCTTCTTTGCTTTATCAACAAGCTTCATTATAACTGAACGCTGTCTTGCAGCACGTCCAAAGTCGTTGCTTACAGCCTCTCCTGTATCAGGATCGTAGAATGTAGCTTTTCTGATTCGGCAATATGTAGCAGCCTGAATACCATTTAACTTTATATTCTTTCCACTCTTTTTAACCTTCTTTGCCTTTTCACCTGTAGAACTAATTGTACTTGAAAGATGGTAATTTAACTGCTGCAATTCATCTTCTGTCAAATCAACCCTAATTCCACCCAATGTATCAATTACCTCTGCAACTCCCGCGAAGTTTAGTGTAACATAATCAGTTATATCTAAATCTAAATTTTTATTTATTGTGTTGATAGCAGCTTCCGGTCCACCATTTGCATATGCTGAATTAATCTTGAAATAGTTATATAATGAACCATCATTTCCATATATCCCCAGCAAACAGTCTCTGTAGATTGATACCATCTTGACTTCGCCTGTTGTGTTATGAATACTAACTACCAGGATAGAATCACTATTTGATGCATCAACCTCACCATTTCGTGAATCAACACCAAACATAACAAAGTTTGTATACTCCTGTGAATATTTGTATTTTAAGTCATTTGTTGCAATTTTACTCTCATCAAACTCTGTATCAAAAATACTGTTATCGTATGCTTCGCTACCGAACCAACTGATAATTTTTTTACCTATGGTTGTAGTTGCCACTTCCTTTATAACCGCTGCCTTAACATTTGGTACATACAAAATAATGCCTACTGCAATAAGAAGCAATGCAAATAATACTTCCAATGTAGTAACAAGTCTCTTAAGACGTTTAACACCCTTCAACCTCTTTTGGGGGCTTTTAATCTTTTTTGAACTCATGTCTTTCTCCCTTGTATCTGGTAATTATCTATATCCATTTGGATTGTTCTTCTGCCAGTTCCATGAATCGGCACACATTTCCTCAATGCCATTCTTTGCTTCCCAGCCTAATTCCTTCTTTGCCAATGAAGCATCTGCATAGCATTCTGCAATATCGCCTGCACGACGCTCTGCTATAACATATGGAATATCAATTCCACTTGCCTTGCTAAAGTTTTTAATTACATCCAACACACTATATCCTATGCCTGTTCCAAGATTGTAAATCTTTGTTCCCGGATTTTCTTTTAGTTTATCGATTGCGTTTACATGTCCAACTGCCAAATCAACTACATGAATATAATCTCTTACCCCTGTTCCATCAGGCGTATTGTAGTCATCACCAAACACATTAACTCTTGGCAATTCTCCTGTTGCAACCTTTGTTATATATGGCATAAGATTGTTTGGAATACCATTTGGATCCTCTCCAATAAGTCCACTCTTGTGGGCTCCGATAGGATTGAAATAACGAAGAAGTATTACATTCCATTCATTGTCAGCCTTCTGAATGTCCATAAGCATCTGCTCAAGCATTGACTTTGTCCATCCATATGGATTTGTACACTGTCCCTTTGGTGTTTCCTCTGTGATAGGCACAGTTTCAGGGTCACCATAAACGGTGGCTGAAGAACTAAAAATAATATTCTTTACATTATGCTCTCTCATAACGCGACACATTTCCAACGTTCCGGAAATATTATTTTGATAATATTCCAATGGTTTCTGAACTGATTCTCCTACGGCCTTAAGACCTGCAAAATGAATCACTGTATAAATGTCATTTTCTTCAAATATTTTGTTCATTGCAGCTGTATCTGCAATATCATTCTCATAAAACTTTACTTTTTTCCCGGTAATCTGTTCTACTCTGTTGAGTGATTCATTCGAAGAGTTAGATAAATTGTCAACAACTACTACATCGTATCCCGCATCAAGCAATTCTACACATGTATGGCTTCCAATAAATCCTGCTCCACCTGTTACTAAAATAGTACTCATATTATATCCTCCACTAATTCAATTTTACTTTCATTTTTACTTCTGATTTCAAATTTACATTTTCTGGTGTCACTATTTTGAGAGGCAAACTGTATGTTCCCTCCTTTAATTTACCTGCATCAACTGAAACCTTCAAATCTTTTTCTGATATTTCATCTAACACTTCTTTTTGTCCCAACAATGTAATTTCAACTGTTTTCTTAACCGGAGTTGCTTTTAATCCATCTTTAACATTGTTTATTGCAATATCCGAAGTGTTTATCTTAACTTTTTTTGAATCAAGCTTTGCAATTTTTACAGTAACCTGTATTGTGCTCTCACCATTGATTCCTATTCCCTGTGGGATATATTTAAACAAGTCAACATCAATTGTAACATCAGCTTTTGCATCTGCAATATCAATCGCGTCTGAAATATCAATCTGCTCAATTGTCTCAAGGACGGCACTGTCTCCTGTTAGATATGCATTATTCTGTGATAAAGCAATACTTGAAATCTGATATCCATCGCTAGTCGTAGGTTGTGTGACAACATTTATAGGGACTTCCTTCTGCTTCAGTATTTCAACTGATACCTTTACATTGTCTTTTGACATCACAGTATGTTTGTTAGTTATCTTTTTATTATTTTTGTTATACAGAACCAGCTTGCACTTTGCTGTAAAATCCTGATTGTTATAATCCAAATTACAAACTGCTACCACTTTCTTTATTTTCTTGTGAACTGAATCAGGTGCACTCACATCAACCTGACTGAATGATAATGCATACGGACCTGAAACAAACCCTTCAGCAGCTTCTCCTATATAAACAACCTCAATTGGATATGTTTCTGTTTTTACATTCTCAACAGACACAGTTATTGTCTGCATTGACTGTGACATAATATCTATTTTTCTTGAAACAGATTTCTTATTAGCCTTAATCATAACCGGAATTGAATTTACCTTTGACAATTCCTTCAATGAAGCTGTTGCAGTAAAATCTGAAGCAGTCAGTCCACTGACAACTGACCTCTTTCCTGATACAGTAATACTTACCTTCTGCTTAGATGTCACATCATACACCATTCCAAGATCTGTTATTGCGCTCTCATGTGTGATAGTAATAGGAACGTTATATATTGTAACTGTTTTTTCAGGATCACTTACATTAACTACTGTGAGCCAAATTAAAGCAGATACAAAAACCGCAACAACCTTTATACCAATATTATTTGTGAGAGCTTCTTTAATCTTATTCTGCTTCATTATTGCGGTCACTTCCTCTCTTATTTTTCTTTTTCTTAGGCTTAACTTCCTCTTTTGCCTGAGCTTTTATCAACTCGTTCTTCAATATTGCAGCGTCAGCATAACGAATCAGCTTTCCTTCTTTTGCAATCGAGATGCTTCCTGTTTCCTCTGATACAATAATTACAATACTGTCAGAAACTTCACTGATACCGAGACCTGCTCTATGTCTTGTTCCGAGATCCTTGCTCAATGAAACACTGTCAGACAATGGAAGGTAGCATGTAGCTGCCACAATCTTATCCCCAACCAAAATAGCAGCGCCATCATGGAGCGGCGTGTTTTTTTCAAAAATATTAATAATAAGCTGACTTGAGATTTTGGCATCGATTTTAATACCTGTGTCAATATATTGGCTTAAATCCTGCTGCTGTGAAATAACCATAAGAGCTCCCGTCTTTGCCTTTGCAAGCTCAAGAGTTGCCCTAGTCAATTCTTCAATAGATTTATCGCTAAAATTTTCAACGACATTTCCCCCAATATTAAACATATTGGCAATAATATTTCTTTTTCCAAGCTCCTCCAACGCTCTTCTAAGCTCCGGCTGGAATATTATAACCATCGCGATAATACCAACATTGAATGCCTTATTAAATATCCAAAGCAGTGTAGTGAGGTGGAATAATGATGCAAAAAGCGCAAAAATGAACAGCACAAGAATACCTCTCAAAAGTACCCATGCTCTACTCTTTCTAAACCACAATATTAAATAATAAACAATATATGAGATAATAATTATCTCAACAATATCACTTATATAAATATTTGGTATTGCAAAATATTTTTGAAAGAAGCTTTCAATATAATTTAAAACTGCGCTCACTAATATTCCCCTTTCCAGACTGCTTGTCTTTTTTATAACCTTTGCATAATTTATAAGATATTTTTTTATTAAATGCTTTATTTGCGAAAAATATTGCAAATATTTTTATTTTTTTATGCTAGTTTTTGATGCCTTGTTCATTCCCTTGCGTCTTCTCTGAGCATTAATTCTCTTAACATTCATTTCAGGTGCAGTAACATTAATTTTTGGAACTGCTTTTACGTAATAGTAATACTCGTCGTCCTCAAACTGTGTATGCTCTGTACGAGTATAATCAACTGAAAAGACAAAGAACTGCAGTATAAAAGCTAATAGCAATGAAATAATTGTACCAATTATCAATAATGCAATTGACTTGTTTGTATTAAGTACAATGCTTCCAATTAGAATGATAATAAAATCTGTCACTCCACCGGCAAATATGGCAATAATCCATGAATTGTCCATTGACTGTCTCTTTATTCCATATACAATCGCTGTAGTTAAAGCAAACGCAACAATTGTTAATATCATCTCATTGTTGTGCCCAATCATATTTATGACTGAGTTAATTGTTGTTGTTTTATCTGATCCTGACGCTATATTTGTAATAGCAGTTGCGTTCGCACTGGTTGCCGCAAGCAAATAATATATAACCGTTCCACATGTAACTGATACAATCGCAATAGGAGAGAATAAAAGTCCCGCTGCAATTGGAATAATATATGGAATCTTAAGGAAAAACGCCAATGGTACAAGAACCAAAAACATTCCCTGTTCCGGTGTGAATCTAAAGAAAAATATAACCATAAGCACCATGAGTATTGATATAAAAGCGCCCACTTCTATGGAAACGCTAAATATATTTGCAGCGATAACTATTGCAAGAATAATTATATCCATACTCCATGGCAAAAATGCACATATTACAGCAATTGCCAAAACGACAATCCATAAATTGAGCAGGGGCATATAGCCGATGTTAAATTTAATAATAACAAGAGCAATAAAAGCCTCTATAAATTTAATGATAGGATTAATAACTAATTCATGTTCAGCATATATATTTTTAATTTTATCCTTCAATGTCAGTAATGCCATCATTATTCCTGTCCTCCTTCTTCATCTAGCTCTCCAATAATCGCATCGTACTCTAATTCCTGAATTCGATGCAGAGTCTTGAGATCACCATTATACTCATTTAGATTTTTTCTAATCTTGCCGAAGCGATGAGTATAAAATGCATAGCTGAATATAAGATATGCAACAAGTACAATTACATACAGTAAACCCAATACAACTACAAGTGCGATAAATCTTCCTGTAGTTGTGAGCTTCTCAATTATGCTTGCCGAGGTATATAAAAACCACAACGCAATAATGAGAAGATACCCTACAGTTGCAAGTACAAATGATGACAGCATCTTGAGTGCTATGTAATCGCTCTTCCAATATTTACTCGTGCTTATTTCTTTATTTGTATATTTCTGTTCATATAATGACAGCTTTGTCATTAGTGTGATTTTTTCGTTATTTAACATATAAATCTCCCACCTAGGTACATTTACCCATAGTTATATCAATTTTAACATAAAAGAGAATATGTATCAATTCAAAAAAAAGACACAGTCTTCACAACTGTGTCTTTTTTTTATTATATATATTTTCAATTAAGCCTGAGGACCAGCTGATACTAAAGCCTTACCAGCTTCATTTCCTTCATACTTAGCAAAGTTCTTTGTAAATCTATCTGCAAGATCCTTAGCCTTTACTTCCCATTCTGAAGCATCAGCATATGTGTCTCTTGGATCAAGAATTGCCGGATCTACACCTGGAAGCTCTGTTGGAACTTCGAAGTTGAACATTGGAATCTTCTTTGTTGGAGCTTTATCGATGTCACCGTTTAAGATTGCATCGATGATACCACGAGTATCCTTGATTGAGATACGCTTTCCTGTACCATTCCATCCTGTATTTACAAGGTAAGCCTTTGCTCCACTCTTTTCCATCTTCTTAACAAGTTCTTCAGCGTACTTTGTTGGATGAAGCTCTAAGAATGCCTGTCCGAAACATGCTGAGAATGTTGGTGTAGGTTCTGTAATTCCTCTTTCTGTACCAGCAAGCTTAGCAGTAAATCCTGAAAGGAAGTAGTACTGTGTCTGCTCTGGTGTAAGAATTGATACTGGAGGGAGTACTCCAAAAGCATCTGCTGACAAGAAGATAACATCCTTTGCAGCTGGTGCTGAAGAAACCGGACGTACAATATTGTCAATGTGATTGATTGGATATGAAACACGAGTATTTTCTGTTACGCTCTTGTCTGCAAAATCAATCTTTCCATCTTCTGCTACAGTTACGTTTTCAAGAAGAGCGTCCTTCTTGATTGCATTGTAAATATCTGGTTCTGATTCCTTATCAAGGTCGATAACCTTTGCATAACAACCACCTTCGAAGTTGAATACACCATTATCATCCCAACCATGTTCGTCATCACCGATAAGAAGACGCTTAGGATCTGTTGATAATGTTGTCTTACCTGTTCCTGAAAGACCGAAGAAGATAGCTGTGTTTTCGCCATTTAAGTCTGTGTTTGCTGAACAGTGCATTGAAGCAATGCCCTTGAGTGGAAGGTAGTAGTTCATCATTGAGAACATACCCTTCTTCATTTCGCCGCCGTACCAGGTGTT
>CAZWAG010000025.1:0-23029 GCA_964631845.1 uncultured Eubacterium sp. | reverse complement strand
CTGGTTCTTATTTTAAACCAGTTTTGGTGCAAGTTGCAAATGCTTTAATCAAATCCAAGAAACATCCTGAATTTACTACACGTTATCGACGTATAAAATCACGTCCTGTGAATAATTCAAAAGTATTGACCACTTCACAGGCACTCAATCTACTGAAACAACGAGGGTATGTCATCAAAGATGATACTGCTCCTGTTACCTGATTAGGTGTTGCATCTATATTTGATTTTCAAGCCACCGAAAGATGGTTTATTTGCTATGCCCTTTATTTCTTGGCTGTCTTCTACTTATTTGTTTCAAACTTCCATACTCCTTATTTGAGGCATATTTTTTCTGTCTGAACCCTATGGCGAACTTTCTTATAAACTAAAAATAACCCTCCTTACTGGACTACCGTCCAGTAAAAAGGATACATACCAATTATATCAAATATTCGTATAATTATAGTTTATTTATTATTTATCTACCTTTGGTAGCTTTGCCATATATTTAGCTAATTCCTCATCTGTTGGAATATAATCAGTCATTTCACCATCATGGAATTTTTCATAAGCATACATATCAAAGTAACCTGTTCCTGTAAGACCAAATACGATTGTCTTTTCCTCACCCGTTTCGATACATTTCTTTGCTTCATCCAAAGCAACCTTGATAGCGTGTGAGCTTTCCGGAGCCGGAAGGATACCTTCAACTCTTGCAAACTCCTCAGCAGCAGCAAATACTTCTGTCTGCTCAACACTTCTAGCTTCAATTAATCCCTGATCATACAATTCTGACAATACAGAACTCATTCCATGATAACGAAGTCCACCTGCATGGTTTGCTGAAGGAATGAAATCACAACCTAATGTATACATTTTTGCCAATGGGCAAACCATACCAGTATCACAGAAGTCATATGCATATGTTCCTCTTGTAAGACTTGGACATGATGCCGGTTCAACAGCAATAATCTGATAATCATTTTCGCCTCTTAACATTTCTCCAACAAATGGTGAAACCAAACCACCAAGGTTTGAACCGCCACCTGCACATCCGATGATAATGTCCGGCTTAATATCATATTTATCTAAAGCTGTCTTTGTCTCAAGACCGATAACTGTCTGATGTAATAATACCTGTGACAATACACTACCAAGAACGTATTTGTAGCCTTCAGTTGATACTGCAACTTCAACAGCCTCAGAAATAGCGCAACCTAAGCTTCCTGTTGTTCCCGGATGTTCCGCAAGAATTTTCTTTCCGATTTCAGTTGTCATAGATGGAGATGGTGTAACATTTGCTCCGTATGTTCTCATAACCTCTCTTCTAAAAGGCTTCTGTTCATAAGAACATTTAACCATATACACGTTACAATCCAGGTCAAAGTATGAACATGCCATAGAAAGAGCTGTTCCCCACTGACCTGCTCCTGTCTCAGTTGTAACACCCTTTAAGCCCTGCTTCTTAGCATAGTATGCCTGAGCTATAGCAGAGTTAAGCTTGTGGCTTCCACTTGTATTGTTACCCTCAAACTTATAATAAATCTTTGCCGGTGTTCCAAGCTTCTTTTCCAAGCAGTATGCTCTGACAAGTGGTGCCGGACGATACATTCTGTAAAATTCTCTAATTTCTTCAGGAATGTCAATGTATGGTGTTGTATCGTCTAATTCCTGCTTTGCAAGCTCTTCACAGAATACACCTGACAATTCCTCTAATGTCATTGGTTCTAATGTTGCCGGGTTGAGAAGTGGTGCCGGCTTCTTCTTCATATCAGCACGTACGTTGTACCACTGCTTTGGCATCTCACTCTCTTCAAGATAAATTTTGTAAGGTATTGTTTTTTCGCTCATCCTTTTTTCCTCCTAAAAATAAGAAATAATTTGTGTTATGGAACAAAAAACTCCTGTCCCATACTAATATGGGACAAGAGTACTATAATCTCCTGCGGTGCCACCCAAGTTGATGAATTATTCATCCGCTCATAAAGTACACTACCATGTACTTCCCATTGATAACGAAGTGCCACTCCGTCTCGCATACTAAAATTTCAGCTCGCCCTCGAAAGTCCATTCTCTTATTTCCGTACTATTGCAATCCCACCATCTGCAACTCTCTGCAAGTCATCAAAATAAGATACTCACTCTTTCTCATCGGTTTAACATATGTTATTACTCTATCATTTTAAAATATGTATGTCAATCTAATAAATGCATTAATATAGCCAAAAAGTTTAAAGGATTAATCTTAATTTACAGTTACCTTTGATAGCATTTTTTCGTACATAATAGCCATAAGAACCAATATTATTAATAAATAAACTGGAAACAGTGAAACACTTATATGGTTTGCTATCAATCCAAATATTGGTGGCATGAGACAAGTTCCTACATAGGCAGATGCCATTTGTACTCCAATCATCGCCTGTGACTTGTCTTTTCCAAAATTCTCCGGTGTTGAATGTATGATTGAAGGATAAACCGGAGCACAGCCCAAGCCAACTAAAATCAATCCCACTAATGCACATGTGCTTCCTAGTGGCAAAATTAACAACGCAATACCAAATAATATAATTCCTTGTCCTAGCCGTATCATCTGAGTATCGCCAAGCTTCATCGTCAGGAAACCGCTCGCAGCTCTACCTGCTGTAATTCCTATAAAAAACAAGCTTGCAAAACCAGCGGCAGTTTCTGCTGATAATCCTCTATTAAGTACAAGATAACTACTTGCCCATAAGCCTGCTGTCTGTTCTATGGCGCAGTAGCAGAAAAATGCAATCATAACTTCCTTTGCCCCTGGGATTTTTACAATTTGTCCCAAGGAAAGTGGTTTAGACTCTGCTTCTTTTTCTTCCTGTCCCGTATTGTCAGTTGTCTGCTTTTTCCATAAAGGAAGGCTTAGAAATAATATAACAGTTAATGTTATTTGAATAATGGAAATATAACGATATCCCATATTCCAGCTCTGTCCACCTGTTAACGCATATTCCATAGCATAAGGACCAGCTGCTGCTCCAACGCCCCACATACAGTGAAGCCAGCTCATATGCCTGCTTTCATAGTGAATTGCAACATAATTGTTCAATGAAGCATCTACACTTCCTGCTCCAAGTCCATAAGGAACAGCCCACAGGCACAATGCAATATATGAATGACTGATTGAAAATCCAAATAGAGCAATAGCTGTCATTAAAACACTAATTGCTGTAACTTTTCCTGTTCCGAGTTTTTTTGTCAGCCTGTCGCTCTGCAAACTGGAAACAATCGTCCCAGCTGCAATAATCATAGAAATCCCACCTGCATATGATACAGGCACAGAAAACTCCTGATACATTGATGGCCACGCTGAACCCAACAGGGAATCCGGTAGTCCTAAACTTATAAAAGCAAGATAAATAATAATCAACAATAATTGAAACATGTTTACCATGATGCTAATTCCAAATACAAATCTTTGTATTTCTTTGCAGAATTCTCCCATGAAAAATCTTTGTACATATCTCTTTGAATCATCTCATCCCAAGCCTGACGATTTGTGAAATATACAGTCTTTGCTCTGTTTATAGCATCCAACAACAATCCGGCATTATAATGGTTAAATGTGAAACCGTTACCTTCGTTTGTAAACTTATTGTAAGGCTCAACTGTATCTTTTAATCCACCAGTCTCACGGACAATTGGAACAGTTCCATAATGCATAGCAGTAAGCTGTGTTAATCCACAAGGTTCAAACTGTGATGGAACTAACAACGCATCTGCACCCGCATAAATTCTATGCGCCCTTGTTTCATCATACATGATATTTGAGCATACATTTCCCTTATAAGCATTCTCATAATAACGGAATGAATTTTCGTAAACATCATCTCCTGTGCCAAGTATAACGAGCTGTGTATGTTCATCCATAATCTGTGGAATGATAGAATTCAGCAAATCAAGTCCTTTTTGATTTGTCAGTCTTGAAATCAATCCAATAACAAATTTGTGATCATCCTGAACCAAACCTAATTCTTCCTGTAATTTGCGTTTGTTTTCTTTTTTCTTATCTAATACGTTTGTAACATCATAATTTGTGTAAAGTCTGGAATCTGTAGCACTATTCCAAACGTCATAATCGATACCATTTACAATACCTCTTAATTTTCCGGAATGATATCTCAAATGAGCATCCAGACCTTCTCCATAATATGGTGTCTGAATTTCTCCTGCATATGTATTACTAACAGTAGTAATGACGTTACAGTAAGCCAATCCACCCTTTAACATATTTGCATCCAATGGACCGGTTTTTAATGCATCTTTATTGAAAACATAGTCTGGCAATCCTGACCAATAACGGATTTTAGGAATATTGTAGATCCCCTGAAATCTCAGGTTATGAATAGTCATAATTGTCTTTGCTGAAGACAATTTTGTGTTTTCAAATAAAGTTCTAAGATAAACAGGACATAAAGATGCCTGCCAATCGTGACAATGAATGATATCTGGTATCCAATCCATATAGAGTAATGCTGACAATGCTGCCTTTGCAAAGTAACAATATTTTGGGATGTCATCAATCAGACTAATATATGGGTTTCCGGCACTGAAAAATTCTTCATTATCAATGAAATCATAAACAACGTCATCCCAAATATATTCCATGATTCCAACATAAAAGGATCTGCCATCTGCACACAAATCCATATTAAATGCTCCACGGTAAATCATTTTGTTTTGGTATTCCTGTGGGATACATTTATAACGTGGAAGTATTACTCTAACATCACAATTCTGCTTTACTAAAGCCTTTGGGAGAGCATACATTACATCACCTAGTCCACCTGTTTTTACAAATGGATAACATTCAGATCCAATAAATGCAATACTTCTTCGTGGTGACTGATATGTTTCAGGCATTGGCTCTACTACCTCCACTTCTTTTATAGCTTTTTCAGCTTTAGCCTTTGATGTTGTTGTCTTAGCTGTTTTTGTTGTCTTTGCTTTTGGGGTCTCGTCTTTTTTAGCTTTCTCAGCTTTAGCCTTAGTGGTTGTTGCCTTAGCTGCTTTCGTTGTCTTTGCCTTTGGCTTTTCGTCTTTTTTATCTTTCTCAACTTTAGCCTTAGTGGTTGTTGCCTTAGCTGCTTTCGTTGTCTTTGCCTTTGGCTTTTCGTCTTTTTTATCTTTCTCAACTTTAGCCTTAGTGGTTGTTGCTTTAGCTGTTTTCGTTGTCTTTGCCTTTTCAGCTTTAACTTCTTTTACAGGCTCAGCTTTTACCTTTTCAGCTATAACTTCTTTTGTAGGTTCAACCTTTGTCTTTGTCGCAGCTACTTTTGTAGTTGCCGTTTTTGATTCACTTTTCTTTACTGTCTTTTTTTCAGTCATCGGCCCCTCCTAAATTTACCTTAATATATAAATTATACAACAAATATACCAAAGTAGTAAATAAATAATAAATTCAATATAGAATTTTCTTATCAATATTTCTATCTGGAAGCGACGATGTAATCTCTACAGCCTTTTGCAACACTCCTATCAATTTTTCAAACGAAACCATATCTGAATCAAAATAATAAAAGTTCTTAGTTCCTTCTTTTCTTACCTTCAAAATACCTGCTGCTTTTAGAATTTGAAGATGATGAGATACTGCCGGTCTGGAAAGATGTGTCTTTTCTGTAATTTCTCCCACTCTCACACCAGAACACTTTCCCATTTTCATCATTTCCAAAATAAGATGCTGACGATTTTCATCTCCAAGAGCACATAATATATTTTGGCAACTTTCAAAATCAGTTGATAACTTCTCTAAATCTTCTCTCATAAGCATAGTCATCTTCTCCATCAATAAACCTTATGGCCCGAAACTGCTTCAAAATGATATTTTACAATTCCAAGATCTATTTTGGAATAAAATCCACCTGTAGCAATAGCTTCTACTCGTTCGCCAGTCAATGTAAATTTATATTTCTGCTGATTCATTGCTGTTGGAGCAAGCATGACAGCTTCCATTCCCTTTGCGAACCACTCTGGTGATTCTTCTGTATGATTACATACATCCGATAACTGTTTGCTTTTATGTGCCACACCCTGATTAGCACCATATCCAAGAGAAATAAGGATTGCTAATTTTTCACCCCTCTTAATCTTTGCTGCACTCTTGCCATGTGTCATTGCAACCCAGCAAGTATTCAGTCCAAGCTCCTGTGCTTTCAACACAAGCTTTTCACCATAATAACCAGCTTTTTCATCTAAACCCTTGCCCTTCTTTCCCACAACAGCAATATAATTCGTGCAGCCTGAGAACTTTCCATAATGTGCCATAAAAGAGTCAAAACACTTTGGCTCATCATAAATTATCTGAATGTTCATTCCGCTTTCTGCATTACATTCTTCTGACAATCTGTTCAGAATATTTCTTTTCTCACTCTCAATCTTCTTATCTGTATATTGCCTCACGCTATGTCGAGATTTCATAACCTCTAAAATATCCATATTCATTATCTCCTTCGTTTAAGTATTTAAACTAATTATAGCATATGAAAATAGAAATTTTTCATTCGTAAAAAAAATCGAGATGAATAAACTTTTTTATTAGTGGCTTATTATTTACACTATATGTGCATCTTGTCATCTATCTCATTTCAAATATAATATAAAAGAGCGACCGCAGATAAAACGGTCGCTTTTTCACGCTTTAGTAATATAATATTTTAGTAATTCTCTTCGTTGATTTCAAAATAGCTCTGTGGATGCGCACATACCGGGCAAATCTCAGGCGCACTTGTTCCAACAACAATATGACCACAATTTCTGCATTCCCAAACCTTCACTTCACTCTTTGCAAAAACTTCTGCCATTTCCACATTTTTAAGCAATGCACGATAGCGCTCCTCGTGATGCTTTTCAATAGCTCCTACCATTCGGAATTTTGCAGCAAGCTCTGGGAATCCTTCCTTTTCTGCAGTCTTTGCAAATTCATCATACATATCTGTCCACTCATAGTTTTCTCCCTCTGCAGCTGCCAAAAGGTTTTGAGCCGTATTTCCGATACCATTCAGCTCCTTAAACCACATTTTTGCATGTTCTCTCTCATTCTCTGCAGTTTTAAGGAAAAGTGCGGCAATCTGCTCGAAGCCTTCCTTCTTTGCCACTGAAGCAAAATATGTATATTTATTTCTGGCTCCTGACTCTCCTGCAAAAGCAGTTTCGAGATTTTTTTCTGTCTGTGTTCCTGCATAAGGATTTTTATTCTCTACTGTAACCTTTTCAAGATTATCCCCTGTTGCTTTACATACAGGGCAAACAGGAGTTTCTCCATCCTTTACCTCAAAAACTTCTCCACATATTTTACATTTGTACTGACTCATAACCTTATCCTCCTTGTCATCCTTTTTAAAATAATCAGTATTTATATTTACCATAGGTTCTCCAATATGTCTGATATCGGTATATTCTGCTATATCTCTGTCTGTTGTAATAAGATTGTCAACTGACAATCCGTGAATGGAATGATTGCCTGTAACTCTGGCAAATGTTTTCAACTCATCTCTGGAAACATTTAAGAAATTTGCCACCCTCTGGGCTGCCGCATCAACTTTAAGTCTTGCCCTCAGCTCTGGATCCTGAGTAGCAATACCTACCGGACAGTTTCCACTTCCGCATATGCGGTACTGCTGACATGCTGCCGCAATCAATCCTGCACTGGCAACTGCAACTGCGTCTGCTCCCATTGCCAAAGCTTTTGCAAAATCTGCTGAAACTCTTAACCCTCCTGTTATTACAAGAGAAATATCAGAATGTACAGCATCAAGATATTTTCTTGCTCTTGCAAGAGCATATATAGTTGGAACAGATGTCGCTTCTCTCAGGAATAGAGGACTTGAACCTGTTGCGCCTCCTCTGCCATCAATGGTGATAAAGTCCGGACGTGCATAAACACAATATTCCAAATCCTGTTCAATTCTTCCTGCTGCTATTTTAATGCCGATTGGTCTGCCTTGTGAACGTTCTCTTAGCATTTCCACCATGGCACGCAAATCTTCCTTGGAATTAAGTTCAGGAAACTTGCTTGGACTCTGAATGTCCTCTCCCTGTTTTTTACCTCGTATGGCAGCAATCTCTTCCGTAACCTTTTCTCCCGGGAGATGTCCTCCCATGCCAGGCTTTGTACCTTGTCCAATCTTAATTTCAATGGCATCTGATGTTCTTAGATTTTCATCAGTCACACTATACTTGTTTGGAATGTATTCAAATATGTATTTGTAAGCTGCTTCTTTTTCCTCCGGCAAAATTCCGCCCTCACCGCTACACATAGCTGTTTTTGCCATTGCTGAGCCTTTTGCCAGTGCCACCTTTATCTCTTTTGATAATGCTCCAAATGACATATGCGATATGTAAACAGGACTGTCAAGCACCATTGGCTTTTTTGCATTCTTTCCGATAACAGTCTTAGTGTCTACATCTTCTCCGTCATTTAATGGTGGAGGGTTAAGCTGCGCTCCAAGCAGCAAAATATCATCCCAACCGGGCATCTGCATTTTTGTGCTCATAGCACCACCGATTGATTTCCCGGTAACCGCCATTTGATGGATTTCTGCCATATATCGGCATGATGCATCGCTCCTTGCAGTATCTGCATCATAATCCAATTCTCCACTATAAGCTTTAGGTACTTCCTTTTCCCCCTCATCCGGCACCAAATCAAACTTTGAAACCGGCTGTTTACAGACGGGGCAAACGGAAATCTCTGAAATCGGCTTTCCTTCTTTTTCTTCATCATAAATTGCACCACATATGCTACATTTATAAATCGCCATAAATGCACCTCCTTTTTTTAATTTTCATTTTCCTTATCCTTACTGCATTCCGGACATAATCCCTCAAAAATAATACGGTGTCTGCTTATTTGAAATCCTGTTTCACCCTCTATTTGTTCATCGTATTTTTCCTGATAACTCATAGGGGCATCCCATACTTTTTTACACTTTGTGCAAAACATATGATAATGTCTGTCAAGTCGGGAATCATAGCGGTCTGCCGCAGGAACTTTAACATTTGTAATATTGTCATTCTCCGACAATATTCCCAAATTCCGATACACCGTGCCACGGCTGATTTTCTCATCTTTTTCACGAACATCCAAATAAATCTGATCCGCAGTAGGATGATCACATCTAGCCATAACTGCATCCATAATTATCTGGCGTTGTCTGGAATTACGCTGTTGCTTCATGATTAATAGACACCTCCTTACTATTAATATTAGGACTTAATACTATTATCGAATAATTATTTACTTTTGTCAATTGATTTTCATCACATTTTAACATCCCCTCAGGAGAATGATAAAATGCGCAAGTGAGATTTTGAACCACTTGCGCATTTATTTTTATAATATATTTATTTGTCTCCATAAAATCCCTCATCACTGTATAATGCCCATTTAAGATACATTTCACGATAATTTTCTTTTATAAATCCCTGAATTTTTCTTAATTCTATATCATTCAACAATCCTCTATTTTGAACAACTGTATCGCCATCATCCTTAACAAAGAACTTTGCCGAACCCGACTCTGTTAACTTACGGTCACTGGCATGAACATGCATACATTCTATAACGCAAAATGATGTGAAATATAAATAATATCCAGCAACTTTATATTCATAATATTTCGGCATACTAATCCTCCATAAATTTCAAATTACGTGCAAGATATTCGGATACAATTTTTATCTCTATATCATCCATATTAGTTTCAAGTATTTCTCCAGTAGCTGTTGCTACTGCTGCCTTTTCAGGACGGTTTAAATTTAAAATTTTATATTTTCCGTCACAAGAAGTAAATGCATAACCATTTACAATAACATCTGCTGTATCTGCAATTTTTTTGACATCAATCATATACAACCCTCACTTTCTTAATAGGCTCTAAAAATTCTTCCGGTTCCATATATAAATCTTCTAAAATAGGAACCAAATCTATGTATTCTTCTTCATCTTCGGTATTGTGTTTATATTTAGCCATTACTACAATATAGCCATTATCCCATTCTTTTATCTCTGTGTATTTTTCAAGAGAATACGGAGCTTTAAAACGAATCACATAATTTCCAAAAGAAAAAATAGTAAATCTCTCATCACTACTCAAAAAAGCTTCTGAATTATTCATTGTTTACCTCCTCTAATTCTCACCTATCCTCTAGTAACAATTCATATACTTCATATCCTTTCTGATGAGGTATACTCCAATCAAACTTCCAACCATCTTTTTTTAGTTATTCCGCTTCTCTCTTTGTAATAGTTCTCGTAACTAATCTATACTCTGTATCACATTCTTCGCCCGTTTCTGAATAAACCAAGCAATTTGTTAACGAATCAATATAAATATCTATTTCCAAAAACACACCCCCCTTAACAATCTTTTACTATAACTATTTTACCACAAAAGCGTTCTTTTTAACAGTCTTATACTTTGGTAGATAGCGTAAATTTACTGTAATTTAAATGTATTTTCCAATAATCCATCTAATTATGTCTATATGGGTAGCATCACCTTTCAGAGTTTTTCGTTGAAGACTATTTTGCCAACACAAAAATAATTTTACTTTTTTTCTCATATACTATATAAAAACTTTCAGGAGTTTCTATGTCTAATCCAAACCCTGAGAAAACGCCTTTACTAAAGCGAAGCATTCTCTGGCTGTGTGTACTTCTCATTGTAGTTGGTGCTACATATGCTTATGAAAAGGATATATATATGAATGGTTTTGAAGCACTGACTGCTTCTACCACAACCAAAGAACTGCCTATTTATTGTGTAGAAACTGATAAGAAACAAGTTGCAATTAGCTTTGACGCTGCCTGGGGGAATGAGGACACCCAGAAAATCTTAGATGCATTAAAGAAATACGATGCAAAAGCAACCTTCTTTATGACTGGAGGTTGGGTAGATTCATTCCCTGATGACGTCAAAAAAATATATGCTGCCGGTCACGCTCTGGGAAACCACAGTCAAAACCACAAACATATGCCAACGCTTACAAACGCTCAGATTAGCTCCGAATTGGATGAAGTGACAGAGAAAGTAAAGAAATTGACCGGGTATACTATGGAATTGTTCAGACCTCCTTATGGGGATTATGATAATAAACTCATTTTGTGTGCACGAAATAAAAATTATTTCACTATTCAATGGAGCGTTGACAGTCTTGATTGGAAAAATTATGGCAAGCAAAGTATGATTGACACCGTCTTAAACCACAAAAACTTAAAACCCGGAGCAATCATTCTAATGCACAACGGTGCCAAATACACTGCTGAAGCTCTTCCTGATATATTAAAAGGCTTAAAAGATAAGGGGTATGAGATAGTATTGATTAAAGATTTGATATATAGAGACAATTACCACATGGCCGTTGATGGAAGCCAGGTATCCGACAAAAAAGTCCATTCCACAACAATACAAAGCGAGAAAACAACAACTAAACACAAAGAGAAAGAACCTCGCTAGTTTATATAGTTTTAAAGCCATATCTGCTCGAGCTGGAAGAAGTTTTATTTTCACAAACAAGAACAGTATATGGCTTTTTTATTTATAGCATTATCATAATATATATATCCTATGTGAGAAAATTTTTTCACATTTATCTCTGTAGTTATTTATCAAAATTATATGCCTCCGCAAAGAAATATTCCTGTGAATTTAGTGGCTTTGAATCTGAAACTTTTTTGTGATACTGCGCTTTATTGTCCATTACTCTCGCTTTAACATTATCATCAAGCATAACTTGAAACATATTACGCAGTCTTTCCTTTATGTCTGCATCATAAATTGGTGCTGCCACTTCTACTCTTCTCAATGTATTCCTTGTCATAAAGTCAGCAGAAGATATATATATTCTATCTCTGTCAGGTGTTCCAAATATATATATTCTTGAGTGCTCCAGATATCGACCTACAATACTATATATTCTTATGTTTTCTGTATATCCTTTTACTCCCGGCACCAAACAGCATATTCCTCTGATAACCATATCAATTTGAACACCTGCTTGAGACGCTTCAATCAATTTATCAATAATTTTTTTGTCCGTCAGAGAATTAAATTTTAATCCTATGTATCCATTGCCTCCATTTTTTACATGCTGAATCTCCCAGTCAATCATATCAATAACTTTATTCTGCAAACATTTTGGAGCTACCAAAAGATGCTCCGTTTTGTCCATAACCTGTTCCATACAGACTTTACTAAAAGTCTCTGCAACTTCCAATGCAATATCTTCATTGGCAGTCATTAAAGATAAATCCGTATACAGCTTAGAAGTTTTTTCATTATAATTTCCTGTACCTATCTGACTAATATGTTTAATATGATTATCTTCCATATAGGAAATCAAACAGATTTTGGAATGCACCTTCGTATAATCGATGCCATAAATAATTCTACATCCGGCATCTTCCATTCTTCTGGACCATTCTATATTATTTTGCTCATCAAATCTGGCACGAAGCTCTACCATTACCACGACTTCTTTGCCTTTTTCAGCCGCATCAATTAAAGCTTCCACCACTTGTGAATTTTTCGCCACTCTATATAGTGTCATCTTGATGGAAACAACTCTCTCATCATTAACTGCCTCTTTTAACAATCTCAAATATGAATTCATGCTTTCAAAAGGATAGCTTAATAGAATATCCTTCTCCACAATCTGATCAATCATAGGGCGAGATTCATCCACATACTTTGAAATCTGTGGTACAAGCCTATTGTAAAACAGTTCCTTTTTATTCCTTAAAATATCTTGAATCTTATAAACAAATGACATCTCAAGAGGTGACTCAGAATAAAATATCTGCTCTTTGTTTAATCCCAGCTCTTTGCAGAGACTTTTTATAACCTTTTCATCCAGTACTCTGGAATATTCCATTTTTACCGGGCAGAGTCTCTTTCGAATTCTAATCATTTCTTCCATAGAATCACGATAGGCTATATCTTCATCTGCAAATGTTTCATCTACATCAATATCGGCACTTCTTATAATTCTAATTAAAGATTTACTTTTTACTGTATATTTATCAAATATATTAGGCAAAAAATGTAAAATCAATTCCTCTACTAACATAAACTTGTGGCTATCGGAAGGTATAGGAATCAGTCTTTCAAATATGCCATTACTACAAGGAACAATACATAATTTTTCTCTGTTCTTTGTACCTAATAATGCCACTGCATAGATTTCTTTATTATTTAAAAATGGAAATGGTTGTTTTTTCCCTATGACTTGCGGAGATAATAATGGCTTTATAGAATTCTCAAAATACTTTTCCAGATATTTTGAGTCCTCTTCGCTTATATTTTGAAAATTAATCAGCTCTATTTTCTGAGACTTTATTTCTTCCATCAATTCAAAATATACTTTATCTTTCTTTTTCAACAAACTTTTTGTACTTTTAAAGATGTGAGTCAACTGTTCACTGGCAGTCATTCCTGTCTTGTTTTCTTTCTTAGTATCATCTACCATCATTTGGTCATAGACCGAACCCACTCTGACCATAAAAAATTCATCCATGTTACTGCTAAAAATATCAGCGAAGGTCAATCTTTCGCACAAAGGGACAGCTGAATCTGCCGCTTCTTCTAATACCCTTTTATTAAACTTAAGCCAGGATAGTTCCCTGTTATCGTAACAACTTTTTGGTATTTTGTGTTTCATAATTGCCATAATTAATCTCCTAAACATATTCCCAATAATTTAGCCTGTCTGACAAGCTCTTCATCCTTCTCTATCATCTTTGTTTTTTCCACTGCTTTGCTAAGAGGTATACTCGTAATGTGATTATCCACCACACTAACCATTCTTCCATACTCTTTATTCAGAATTAATTCAGCTCCTTTTGCACCAATGACAGATGTCAGGAGTCTGTCATACGCACACGGATTTCCACCTCTCTGCACATGTCCCGGAACTGTTACACGCACTTCCTGCTCAATCTCTTTATTTAATTCTGCTTTCAGTCTGTATGCTGAAGAAATAAAGTCTTCTTCTTTTCTCTTCGCCTTCAGTTCCTTTTTGGTCAATTTACTCTCTTCCTTTGAAATAGCACCTTCTGCCACAGCAATTATGATATATTTTTTTCCTGCCTTCGTTTTCTTTTCAATAGTTTTCTTAACTTTATCAATATCGTATGGGATCTCCGGAATCAGTATGATGTCTGCATTTCCTGCAATGCCTGCATGTAAGGTCAGCCATCCGGTTTTATGTCCCATCAGTTCTACAATAAATACTCGTCCGTGAGATTTTGCTGTTGTATGTATTTCATCAAGATTTCTGACCACAATGTCAACCGCCGACTGAAATCCAAAACTCATTTCTGTTCCATAAATATCGTTATCAATAGTTTTTGGAAGCGTAACTATATTGAGTCCGCTTTCTGATAATAAATTTGCAGTTTTGTGCGAGCCATTTCCACCAAGAATAACAAGACAATCCAACTGCATTTTATTATAGTTTTCAATCATGCATTTTACTTTATTTCTGCCTTCATCATCAGGATCGTTAATTTTCTTAAACGGCTGTCTTGATGTTCCAAGAATTGTTCCACCCACATTCAATATATTTTCAAAATCATCCGGTTTCATTTTCTGATATCTTCCTTCAATTAACCCTGTATATCCATCCTCAATTCCGTAAATATCCACCTTTCCCTCACAATTTTCGCACAGTGCCTTGACAACACCTCTCATTGCTCCGTTCAGTCCCTGACAGTCTCCGCCGCTAGTCAAAAATCCTACCCTTAACAATCCTCCGTCCTCCTTGATATATATCGCTCTTATTCGAATTTACAAATATACTTTGCATATTTCATTTAACAAATTAAATTTATTTTATGAAATGAATGTAAAATCTAATATACGCTTCACGTCAAATTTGCGTATAATAATTGTAAAATCAAAAAGCAAAAAAATGCATCCCTTGTCTAGTTGACAAGAGATGCATTTTTTAGCACTACTCACTTAACTATAAGTATGTAATTTTTTAATTATTCATATATTATTTCATAAGTTCCCTGCAGCTTATGTGCCTTGAAATATTTGTCTATAGCTGATCCGGCCTTGCAATATATTTTCAAACCATTAACCTCAATATTCGTATCAAATATCGACTCACCAATATTTGCAACACTTCTTGGAAAATGTATCTCTTTTATATTGCTGTCTGCAAAGGCAAATGGTTCTATTTGCTTTAACCCCTCTGCTATATAGACAATCTGAATGTTTGAAAAAGCAAACGCATTCGCATTTATCGTCGTTACATTTGAACCTAGCCTAACTGTTTTTGTATTTACAGCTCTGTCGTAATCAAACGCAAAGGCATTTTCATCAATAATCGACACTTCAGCCGGAACTGTTATGTCAGCCTCATTTCCTATGTATGCCACAAGGCTGTTGTCTCCATCTACTGCAAATCCACTATCGTCAAACAATCCAACTTCTTTGTAATAATCATTTGTCACACAGTTGTCTTCTATCTGATCTGCTGCAGCAGACTGCGTTGAAAAATAATAGATGTCCTTTTCACCATTGTTGACAATAAAATACTTTCGAAGCTCGTATTCTGACTCATCTAATTTTCCTAATGTTTCTTCAAGCTCTTTTGCTTCATCGACATAATTTAAACTAAATACTTCTCCATCTAATTTGATAACATGGTTGCCTACTTCATATGAGCCTTCCTTGATGACCTTTCCTGCCATATTCTTTTCCTCATAATGACCATGTTTTTTAATTACAAATTTTGTCACAGTGTCAACGTCAACCTTGTACCAGGTACCACAAAGAGAGACTGTCTTATATTCCCCTTTGTGGGTAAATTCTGTACGCTTTTGACATTTAACAAAGCAAAACATACAAATTAAAATAATAATTATTAAGATGTCTATAAAAATAATTCTTATAAGCTTTTTATTGTCCATTATCTATTACTTCTTCGTCTTTACCTTCTTTGTTGTTGACCACTTTCCGTACAATGTATATCCAAACTGTGATCCAACTGCTCTTACTCTAATGTAATAAGTAGTTTTTCTCTTCAGCTTTGTTATTGTGCAAGATGTAGCCTTTACAGTTTTTGTTTTTGTCTTTCCACTCTTAAACTTTTTGCTAGTTGAATACTGCACTTTGTATGAAGCCGCATTTGCCACCTTGGCATATTTAATTTTTGCTTTATAGTACTTTGACTTCTTTGAAACCTTCTTTGCTTTTCCAACTGATTTAATTTTTGATTTTCCTATTGTAATTTCTTTTTGTGGTGTACTTGTCTTGCCATCTAAATTAATATATGTAGCATATGCCAAATACTTTCCTGACATAAAATCTACTGCTGTATAAACAGTTGAATTTGCATATCTTGTAGCTATATAGCCTTCTGATTTCTCGTCATAATTTTCGTATCTCTTCTGACCACCATCAAATACTGTTTTATCCAAAACTGCTGTACGTGGAGCAGTTACACTTGGGATATGTACAATACTTGCTCCAGTCTTCTTTGAATTAATATTTCCAATGTTGGCATATGGGTTATATTGCTGTTCTGTTAGTGACCAGTGAGAATGTCCACCAAACAATGTGATATTTGGATATTTGTTGAGAAGCTTTCTAAATCTCACTTCATCCGGATTTCCAAAATAGTATGTAAGATCATATGTATATCCAAGTGGTGTTTGAAGATTTCCAACACCTTTAGTTACATCGCCATTTTCTGCTGCCAAAAAAGTATGATAATACAAATATATCTTTTTGTTTGCATATCTGTTCAACATTCTCTCAAGCCAATTGAGCTGCTCTGGTGTAACTAATTCTCTGTTCTTTCCATAGCTCGCTTTTGTCTGACTGAAGAAGATAAAAATATCATCTCCATTCTGATATACAAAATCAACACCGTTTGAATTTATGTTTTTGACGTTTTTATCCGTAGTTCTTGTCTTATTTACATTTGCTGCAAAAAGTGGAACTGTTGTTTTATAGCTTTTTGTCCATGAGACATCATGGTTACCCATACAAGTATATGCAACCATTCCAGGATATTTTGCAACGGCAGCATTAAACTTGTTATATGAAGATATTTCACCCTGATTACTCAAATCACCTGTTAGTGTAACTAGCTTGATACCCTGCTCGTTTACAAATTTCAGTGCTCTGTCAAAAGCTCTTACAGCAGAATCATTTGTTGTGTTATCGCCTTCTTCAGGATATCTGTTATAATGAACATCACTCATAAGCGCAAATTTATATTTTGAAGCGCCTTCATTTAATTGCTTGTTTTGAGGAATATCATAAGTTGCCACTACATCCTCGTCTTCGTCAACAAGCAATACTTCCTTTGCACCCTCCGGAACAGCTGTGTACTCCGATATAACACTGTATGTTGCTGACAACTTACTCTGTGTTGTCGTACATGTTCCAAGCTCAGAATATTCAATATTATTTGATTTTAATTTTTCTCCATTATCATCGCCCCAGTAAATAGAGTATTCGCCGGGTTCCTCTGTAGTAATTGCTACCTTACCATAAGCTGAGCCCGCAGTCTGATTTGCGAACTGATATGTAACTGAATATGTGTTTGCTTCATCATTTCCTTTTACATTTGCAAGATTCGGAACAACTGTAACAACCATTGCAAGCACTAATAATGAAGCAAAGATTTTCTTTAGATTATTATTCATATTTTTTCCTTTCAATTAACGGCATTATTATATAAATGTAAATTTAATTACTTTTCCAATATAATTTAACGACTACTGGCATAATTTTGTGATTATTTCGTTTATTACCTTGCCATCCGCTCTGCCCTTGAATGCCGGCATAACATTCTTCATAATCTGTCCCTTGTTCTTTGTGGCAATAATATCAGCGAACTTTTCATTTAACTCTGCCTCTATCTCCTCTGCACTCATAAGCTTTGGTGCAAATTCATTGAACACGTCATATCTTGCCTGATATTCTGCCTTCAAATCCTGTCTTTCATCAGGGCATGTGTCAATCTGTTCCTTTACAGACTTCAATTCTTTTAAGATAACTTTATTTACCATTTCCTCCGGAATATCATCTCTGCAGCCTGCATCAATTCCTGCCTTCTTCACTGCCTGAACAAGAGCAGAAATTGATTCCTTTCTTGGCTTATCCTTTGCCTTCATTGCTGCTATCATTTCTTTCTGTAAAATTTTAATATCCATTTTTCGTTCCTCCTAAACATATCTTTTTTTATTATAGCACTTTAGAAGGTCATTTAACAATGTAAGAATATAGAATTTTCTTTGTAATTCATTCCTTTTATGATAATATTTTATCAAGGAGATTACTATATGAGAAAATTAGATTGTTTTATTGTTTTTTTATTATGCGTCGCAACTATGTCATGCAGTTTTATTTTTAGTGAGGAACACGTTACGATTGATAATCCAAATGAAACTAAAGTAACAGAGACGACGATTGCCGAGGCAACGGTTGCTCCAACTACAGTTCAACCAACAGCTGCTGAAACAACCGATTCATCCTTTAACATCACTCTCAGTTTTGTAGGTGATATGCTTTGCGCTACCAACGAAGGTATGTACTACGAAAACTGCTTTGAGGAGGTTGCTTCAAAGAAGAAGCCTTCATATTTTTTAAAGAAGGTCAGTAAATACTTTAAAAGCGATGATTTCACAATTGCTGATTGTGAAAATGTGTATTCTGATTCGGAAAACCTTCAGGTCAGCGACAAAGGGCAATATGACAACCCCGGAATTGAAGCATATTGGTTTAAAACGAAAGCAAAAAATGCAAAGATTTTGTCAGCCGGCGGAATTGATATGGTTTCTATTGATAACAATCACATCAACGATTACGGCACGCAAGGTTATTCCGACACAAAGGAAGCTCTCACTGCAGCAAACGTTCAATGGGGAGAGGCTGGAAAGATTGTATATTTTGAAAAGAATAATTTTAAGCTTGCAATCATCTGCACTACAATGTACAGCAACTACACATTAGATTCAATTATTGACTACATAAAAGAAGCCGAGAAGCAAAGCGATTATCAGATTGTTTATTTCCACGGTGGTACAGAAGCCGTACACGAGCCTGAGCAATGGAAAATTGACTCATGTCACAAGATGATAGACAAGGGTGCCGATTTGGTTATGGGCGATCATCCACATGTGCTTCAGCCTATGGAGAACTACAAAGGTAAAACTATTATCTATTCTTTAGGAAACTTTGTATTTGGCGGAAACAGACATCCTGAAAACAGAACAATTATTTATCAGCATACTTTAAATGTCAGCAAAGACAATAAACTTCTCAAAGATAACGGAAGCATTATTCCTTGCTATGTTTACACCGGTAGCACAAATAACTGGCAGCCTGCACCAATAACAAATAAATCAGACAAGAAAAAAGTCTTAGACTTTATGAATAGCAAAAGAAAATCACCACTGTAGGTGAATAAAAAAGTAGATTAGATTGTATGCTTGTGTCTATTCCTAACATAATCATTTGTAGGATTACAATTTAACAAATCTAATCTACTTTTTTAATGTCTTTTTTTATTTCCTTTTGAGTTCTTTACATTTGAGTTCTGTGCCTTGCGCGAACTTTTATTTCCTCGCTTGTTATTTCTATTATTGCCAGCTTTGATGCTATTCTTCTTTGTATCCTTTTTATTACCTGATTTGTTTCCGGCATTTTTTCTGTACTGCTGCTCTTTTTTCAGCTGACGAGGCTTTATCAGGCATTCTTTTCCAAAACCTATAAGATCAGTTCTTCCCGCAATGTGCAATGCTTCCTTTACAAGCTCATAATTTGCCGGATTACGATACTGCATCAGAGCTCTTTGCATTGCCTTCTCATGAGGGTTCTTTGGCACATACACAGGTTTCATTGTCCGTGGGTCAACTCCCGTGTAATACATTACTGTTGACATTGTTGACGGTGTCGGATAGAAATCCTGCACCTGCTGTGGATTGTATCCAATATCTCTCAGATACTCTGCAAGCTTTACTGCTTCCTTCATATCTGAACCCGGATGGGAGCTCATAAGATATGGAACAACAAACTGATTTTTACCGGCTTTCTGATTCAGCTTATAGTACTTGTCTATAAACTTTTCATAGACACAGTTCTCTGGCTTGCCCATATATGATAATACCTTATCTGATATATGCTCCGGAGCAACTTTTAGCTGTCCACTAATATGATGCTCTACAAGCTCCTTAAAGAATGTTCCGTTTTTGTCCTTATCAGCCATTATGTAATCAAACCTGATACCAGAGCGAACAAACACTTTTTTTATGTTTGGCAAAGTTCTCAGCTTTCTCAACAGGCTCAGGTAATCACTGTGGTCTGTGTCTAAATTCTGGCAAGGCTTTGGCCATAAGCACTGTTTATTTTTGCAGACACCTGACTTTAACTGCTTTTTACATGCAGGATGATAAAAGTTTGCTGTAGGACCTCCCACATCATGTATGTAGCCTTTAAAGTTTGGCATCTCAGTTATCTTTTTAGCTTCATTTATAATTGACTCGTGACTTCGCGTCTGAATAATTCTTCCCTGATGGAAGGTCAAAGCACAAAAGCTACACGCGCCAAAACATCCTCTGTTGCTTATCAATGAAAACTGTATTTCCTGAATAGCCGGAATGCCTCCATCCTTTTCATAAATCGGATGATATGTGCGCTCGTATGGCAAATCATAGACATCATCCATCTCCTGACGGGTAAGTGGCTCCTGCGGTGGATTTTGTACAACATACACACCGTTTGGATATGGCTCAACTAAGGTTCTTCCATTAAACGGGTCTGTATTTTCACTTTGCACTCTAAAGCTGTTGGCATATTCTGATTTGTCAGCCTTCATCTCATCATATGAGGGCAACATAATCGGATCATATGCAAGACTCACATCCTTTGTCTTATACACTGTTCCCGGAATATATGTAATGTCATTAACATCCATTCCACTGTCAAGGGCATCTGCAATCTGAACTATGCTCTTCTCGCCCATTCCATATGAAATAATGTTTGCCTGACTATCTAACAATATTGAGCGCTTAAAGCTGTCACTCCAATAATCATAATGAGCCATCCTTCGAAGGCTCGCCTCTATTCCGCCGATAATAATTGGTTTTGTTTTATATGTATGTCGAATCAAATTACAATATACAGTAGTTGCGTGATCAGGTCTCTTTCCAATCTCGCCACCCGGAGTATACGCATCTGTCGTTCTGTGTTTCTTTGATACGTAATAATGATTGACCATGGAATCCATATTTCCGCCCATAACCAGAAATCCAAGACGTGGCTCGCCTAAGACGTTTATACTATTGTCATCCTTCCAATCGGGCTGGGAAATAATACCTACAGTGTATCCGTGTGCAACAAGTACACGGCTAATGATTGCATGACCAAAAGAGGGATGATCTACGTAGGCATCCCCTATCACATACACAAAATCTAACTGTTCAATTCCCTGCTCTGTCATATCCTGCTTGGATATTGGCAAAAATCCCATAAATTTCTCCTTAAAAGGCTTGTTATTTTACAAGTTAATATCTTAATTTTATTGATGTTATCATTATATTGTTATAATGATAATGTTTCAATAAAAATCTTAAACTGATATCTGTTGTGGTATAACATAGTTTCAATACGTCATTATGTTGTAGTCAAGGAAATACCCTGAAAAATTTTGATTAGTTCAAAAAGCTGTATCTCAAACGAAATACAGCTTTTGAACTAATCAATTTCCTAATTTAATTGTACAAATATATATAATATGTTTTTATTCTACTGCATCTGGTGGTACAATTACGTTTGACCACATATAATCTTTTTCAACAAAACTTGGTTCCACTGTAGTTAATATGTTGTTATAAAGAAAATCATGCTGCGTTTTTGTTGGCATCAAAATATGACTATATAAAAGATTTGCAACGTCATAAATAGAAAAACTTTTTATATCACTATAGATATATGTGCCGTCTTCTAATACCTCATATGAACGAATCTTATATTTTGCATTTAACACATCTCTTGTAGCCCCACCGAATAACATTGTCCTTGCATAATATGAATAATCATCAGAATCACTCATTTTAATATCCAGAATTCCATTTTGGGTTGATTCAAATGTAGCTACATATGGATTTTCACAATTAACGTACATTTCATTATCATTTACCTCAAATTTTTGGCCTTTATATTCTTCTAAGCAATAAATATATCCACATTCTGATGTTTTAACTTCATTATATTTTTTAGGGAATTTTCCTACTGTTCTAATTCCACCAACTTGTCCTTTAGAATCAACCAACGTCGTGCTAATTTGAAATCCCAATATTTGCAGTTCATTTCTAACATTTATGACTGTTGGATCTGTACTTAAATCTTTTATTGGTATTTCTTCTGTATAGGCTGAACCGCAATCATCACATTTAAAAAGTTTATATCCACATTCCTGATCATTTGAATCAACTATTTCAGCAATATAATAGTTATGATTATTTGTCTCTTCAACCTCGTTGTCTATACGCTCTTGTCCACAACTACATCTATATAAACTATACCCAATGTTACCACATGTTGCAGGAACATCTTCAACCTTATCATAAGTATGGTTATGAACTGTAATACCTTCAGCATCGTTAATTCCAATAATATTATTCGCATCTGTGTAAAATGTAACATCGCAATCTTTAAATGAATCTTGCTTTATTATGTAATTAACATTTGGTCCATAAATTGATTTTAATTTTTTTGCAACCTGCAAATGCTTCATTTTCAATCATAAAAGTGACATCTTCGTCAATATAATTTGAAATAAATACCTTTTCCAAATTAGGCAGATTTTTAAAAATACTTTTACCAATATTATTGATATTTGAACCAATAACAACCTCTTTAACATACTCTGAATAATCATTCCAAGGAGATAGTAAATCACCCGAACAATCATACATACCTCCTACACCAGATACCGCCAATGTTCCATCTTTATTTAATGAATATAATGTATCATTTCCACATCTACCTTCT
>CAZWAG010000024.1:0-23061 GCA_964631845.1 uncultured Eubacterium sp. | reverse complement strand
TTTTTTAAGGCTATAGATGATTCATTTGGAATTAATAAAGGAATCGGCCAGTCAGAGGTTGAGAATATCGTGGATAGTGCAATAGAAAGAAGCAATCGATTAGGAAAGAAGATTTCAGGTATCTTTTCATCTAAAAAAGATGATGAAGGTTTACAAATATTGAGGGAAGCTGATTTTAACATTTAAACAAGAAAGGAAAAGGTAATGGAAAATTTACAACTCAAACAAATTGCCAATGAAGTCAGAAAAAGCATAATTAAAGGTGTACACAGTGCAAAATCCGGACATCCGGGTGGATCATTGTCAGCTGCTGATCTTATGACATTCTTATACTATGAAGAGATGAATGTCGATCCGGCTAATCCAAAGGATCCAAATAGAGACAGGTTTGTACTCTCAAAAGGTCATGTCGCACCAGCGCTTTATTCAGTGTTAGCGGAAAAAGGATATTTCCCAAAGGAAGACATTTTAACTCTTAGAAAGCCAACATCATATTTGCAGGGCCATCCTGATATGAAGAAAATTCCGGGCGTGGATATGTCATCCGGTTCGCTTGGTCAGGGTATTTCCACAGCAGTTGGAATGGCACTCTCAGCAAAATTAAGCAATGAAGATTACAGAGTATATACTTTGCTCGGTGATGGTGAAATTGAAGAGGGACAGGTATGGGAGGCAGCTATGTTTGCCGGACACAGAAAATTAGACAATCTTGTAGTTATTGTTGATAACAATAATCTTCAGATTGACGGCAGCATCGATGCAGTGTGCTCACCTTATCCTATTGAAGATAAATTTAAAGCGTTTAATTTCAATGTTGTTTCAATTAATGGCCATGATTTTGATGAAATCCGAAACGCGTTTGATATCGCAAAAAAGACAAAAGATATGCCTACAGCAATAGTCATGAAGACAGTTAAAGGAAAAGGCGTGTCATATATGGAAAATAAAGCTAATTGGCATGGTGCTGCACCAAATGATGAATTGGCGGCACAAGCATTAGAAGAATTAGAGAAGGCAGGTGAAGCATTATGTCAGAAGTAAAGAAGATTGCAACAAGAGACAGCTACGGAGATGCCTTAGTTGAATTAGGAAAAGAACACGAGAATTTAGTTGTATTAGATGCGGATCTTGCTGAAGCAACAAAGACAGGCAAATTTAAGGCTGTATTTCCGGAAAGACATATAGATTGTGGTATTGCAGAGAGCAATATGATTGGTATTGCAGCAGGTCTGTCAACCTGTGGAAAAGTGCCATTTGCAAGCTCATTTGCTATGTTTGCAGCAGGAAGAGCTTTCGAGCAGGTGCGTAACACAGTAGGCTATCCACATTTGAATGTAAAGATTGGTGCAACTCACGCAGGTATTTCTGTAGGTGAGGACGGCGCAACACATCAGTGTAACGAAGATATTGCACTTATGAGAACTATTCCTGGAATGACAATTATCAATCCATGTGATGATATTGAGGCAAAGCTGGCAGTAAAAGCTGCGTATGAAATGGAAGGACCGGTTTATTTGAGA
This sequence comes from uncultured Eubacterium sp., assembly GCA_964631845.1. Classification (GTDB taxonomy): domain Bacteria; phylum Bacillota; class Clostridia; order Lachnospirales; family Lachnospiraceae; genus Eubacterium_G. Next base: position 21,541 of record CAZWAG010000024.1, on the reverse strand, counting down.
TTTGGTCGTCTTGCTGCACCAGTTATCAATGATGAAGACTATAAGTTTGAGCTTGGTAAAGGTGTGACAATGAGAGAGGGAAAGGATGTCACAATTGTAGCTACAGGTCTTATGGTTTCAGCTTCATTAGAAGCAGCCGAAAAGCTTGCAGCAGATGGAATTGACGCTGAAGTTATCAATATCCATACAATTAAGCCGATAGATGAGGATATCATTGTTGCCTCAGCGCAGAAGACAGGTAAGGTGGTTACTGTAGAAGAACACTCTGTAATTGGAGGTCTTGGAAGCGCTGTATGTGATGTGCTTTCAAGCAAGTGTCCTACACCTGTTACAAAGATTGGTGTGAACGATGTTTATGGTCATTCCGGACCTGCGCTTGAGCTTCTAAGGGAGTTTGGACTCGATGCAGACGGAATATATGCCAAAGTTAAAGAAATAATGGCATAGCATATAATGAAACGATACAAAACAATACTAAACTTTAAATAAATAATAAAACAATTAATTTATTTAAGGGCGAAGCTTAAAAAATAAAATAAGAGCTTAATTTTTTTAGTAAAAGCAGTGATTTGGTTGCATTTAACAAAAATGATGTTATACTAGGCACTGTTGAACGAAATGCAAGGGAGCAGACGTAAAGGTCTAGCTCCCTTTTTCGTTTTATTGAAAGGCATCCCCTTTTAATTGCTTTTCATGGAAAAAGGACTAAGAAAAAGAATGGAGGAGAGAATTATGGAATTTCAGATTTGGTTCTTAATTGGTGCTGCGTTAGTATTCTTTATGCAGTGTGGATTCGCGATGGTTGAATCAGGATTTACCAGAGCAAAGAGTGCTGGTAACATTATTATGAAAAACTTAATGGACTTTTGTATAGGTGCCATAATGTATATCATTTTAGGTTATGGCATTATGATGTCAGAAAACTACGTATTTGGTTTGTTTGGTATTCCAAGCTTACAGGTATTTACAGATTATGCAAACTTTGATTATTCAAACTTTGTATTCCAGTTAGTATTCTGTGCAACAGCTGCAACAATTGTTTCAGGTGCAATGGCAGAGAGAACAAAGTTCAGTGCTTATTGTATCTACTCAGCAATGATTAGTTTGATTGTATATCCTATTGAATCAGGTTGGGTTTGGAACTCACAGGGCTGGTTAGCAAAATTAAACTTTGTTGACTTCGCTGGTTCAGCAGCAATTCATACATGTGGTGGTGTAGCTGCTTTAGTTGGTGCTATTATATTAGGACCTCGTATTGGTAAGTATACAAAGAGAAAAACCGGTGAAGTAAAAGTAAACGCTATCCCGGGACACTCACTTACACTTGGTGCACTTGGTGTATTCATCCTTTGGTTTGGCTGGTACGGATTTAACGGTGCTGCAGCAACTACTATTGAAAGCTTAGGCTCAATATTCCTTACAACAACACTTGCAACTGCAGCAGCAACTATTTCCTGTATGATTTTCACTTGGATTAAAAATGGCTTCCCTGACGTAGGAATGTGTCTTAACGCATCACTTGCAGGTTTGGTTGGTATAACAGCAGGTTGTGCATCAGTTGATGCTTTAGGTTCAATTATAATCGGTTTAGTAGCTGGTATATTAGTAGTAGTTGTAGTTGAATTCTTAGATAACAAATTACACATTGATGATCCTGTAGGTGCTGTAGGTGTTCATGGTGCAAACGGTATCTGGGGTACAATCGCTGTTGGTTTATTTGCTACAGGTAAAGGTGAAGGAGCATTTTGCGATGGTTCATCATTGCCAGGCTTATTCTACGGTGGTGGAGTTAAGCTGTTAGGTATTCAGATTATTGGTGTTGCTGCTATCGTAGCATTCGTAGCAGTTACAATGACAATCGTATTCTTAGTTATTAAGAACACAGTTGGACTTAGAGCTTCTGAAGAAGATGAATTAGCAGGTATGGATATTGCAGAGCACGGTTTAGCTTCAGCATATGCTGACTTCCTTCCAATCGCTCCAACATACATGGGTGAAAGCAAGGGAGCTGTTGATGTTTCAGACCTCACACCGGCAGAGCTTGCAATTGGTGGCAATGTTTCAGATGGAAAATATACAAAGATTACTATTATATGTAGTGAAGATAGATTCGCAACACTTAGAGATACTATGGCAGCAATCGGCGTAACAGGTATGACAGTTGTTCAGGCTATGGGCTGTGGTATTGAACAAGGTAAGACAGGTAGATATAGAGGTGTACATATGAGTATGAACCTCAAGCCAAAGGTAAAAGTTGAAATCGTTGTTTCAACAGTTGATCCTGGATTGGTAGTGGCAGCAGCCAGAAAAGCTCTCTACACTGGCAAGATTGGTGATGGAAAGATCTTTGTAACAAATATCGAAGATGTTATGAGAGTTCGTACAGGTGATACAGGATATGAAGCTTTGGCAAATGAAAACTAGCCTTTTAGGAACTCTGTTCTTAAAAATATATTTTACTTAATCTCATGAAAAGGGCCCCTGATTATTCAGGGGTTCCTTTTTGACTTTATAGAAAAACTGAAGTATACTGCCAAATGAGAGTAGAATAGGAGGCATAAATATGGCATTTTGTATTATTACAGATTCGGCATCAGATGTATCAAAGGAATTAATTGAAGAATATGGTTTATATGTGATGCCAACACCGGTTTGTATTGACGAAAAAGATTATTTTGATGGGGAGACGATATTTCCCGATGAATTCTATAAAATACAGTCTGAGGGGAAAGATATAAAGACATATCACATTAGCCAGTATATGTTTGAGGAGCATTTTAAAAAGTTTGCAGAAAGAGGAGATGAGGTGTTATACATATGTTTTTCTACCGGTATAGCAGGAACATATCAGGCTGCAAATCTCGCTGCTTTAGATGTGTTAGAGGAATATCCTGATTTCAAAATAACAATAATAGATTCTCATTGCGCGTCAGTTGGATATGGATTGGTAGTTGCTAATCTTTTGAAAATGCAAAGAAATGGTGCATCAAAAGAAATGCTCATTGAGGCGGCACACTTTTTCTGTGAACATATGGAGCATGTTTTCACTGTTCAGGAATTGAAATATTTGTTTGCCGGCGGAAGACTTAGCAGGACATCCTTTTTAGCGGGAACGGCATTAGATATTAAACCAATCATAGTAGTCGATGAAAATGGTTCTCTCAAATCAGTCGAAAAAGTCCGTGGATGGAAGAAGGCTCAAAAAAGAATTGTCGATATGATTGGGGAAAAAGCTACAAATATAGAAAGACAGACAGTAGGTGTTTGTTATGGAACAGACAAAGTTGCTCTTGAGAACATTAAAAATAAAATCAAAGAAAAATATAATGTTCAAAGCTTCTTAGAAGAGCAGGTTGGATGTGCGATTGGGGCACATACCGGACCTGGGATTGTGGCAGCTGTATTTTTAAATGAGACAAATGAAAAATATGATGAGTATTTAAAATAAAGCTTTATAGAGTGACATTTTGTCACCCCATGAAGCCTTATTGTCAAAATGCACAAAAGAATAAATAAAAGGTATATTTCAAAACACGTTGTTGTCCTTGTTTTTCTGCGCCGCTTATTAACTGCGTCCTTCGCAAACTCGCCCTATCGGGCTCAAACAGTGCTGCGGACGCAGTAGCTATGCTCGAAAAACTTACGTACAACTGCCTATTGTTTTGAAATATACCTTTTATTAAATTCTTTTCTGTATCATTGTGAAGTTTTGCTATTTCTACATTTTAATCCGTAATCAGAAAAATATGTTTAATATTCCATCTTTAATTTTAAAAAAGGTCATTTTGATGAAATCCAATATGAAAAATATATTTTATTTGTGCAAAATATACAATAACTACACAAAAAATTGTGCAAGTAACCAAATATAATAAAAAGCATTGTAAACGTTTCCAAAAAGTGCTAATATCACGTTGTAGGAAACGTTACCAAAAAAGAATTGGTAGCACGGATTAAAAAATAAAGGAGAAAATGTTTTATGAAGAGAAAAATTTTAAGCATAGTATTATGCTTGTCAATGGTGGCAACAATGTTTGCAGCATGTGGCTCAGAAAAATCAAGCAGCTCAGATAAGGGCTCAGTTTATTGGCTTAACTTTAAGCCGGAAGCAGATGAAGCTTTACAGAAGATTGCAAAGCAGTACACAGAAGAAACAGGTGTTAGCGTTAAAATTGTAACAGCAGCTTCAGGAAACTATGAATCAACACTTACATCAGAAATGGACAAGTCAGATGCACCTACATTATTTGTAGTAGGTAATTCAGCAGCAGTTAAGACGTGGGGTTCATATTGCTATGACCTTAAAGACACAGATGTATACAAAGAATTAACAACAGATGACTTCACATTATATGATGGCGACAAGGTAGCTTCAATCGGATATTGCTACGAAAGCTTTGGTATTATTACAAACAAGGCATTACTTAAGAAAGCAGGTCATGATATTTCAGAAATCAAGGATTTCGCATCATTAAAGAAGGTTGCAGATGATATTCATGCAAACGCTGACAAGTTAGGATTTGATGCATTTACATCATCAGGTATGGATGATTCATCATCTTGGAGATTTACAGGACATTTGGCAAATATGCCACTTTACTATGAAGCAAAGGCTGACAACTGGGAAGGATGTCCAGCTGAAATTAAGGGAACATATCTTGATTTATTCAAGAACGTTTGGGATCTTTACACAACAGATACAGCAGTTGATATCAAGACATTAGCAACTGGCGGATATGATGCAGAAGCTGAATTTAAAGAAGGCAAGGCTGTATTCTTCCAGAATGGTACTTGGGAATATGCAAACCTTGTTGAATCAGTTAAGGCTGAAGATATGCAAATGATTCCTATTTACTGTGGCGCTGAAGGTGAAGAAAACGCAGGTCTTTGCTCAGGAACAGAAAACTGCTGGGCAGTAAATGCAAATGCTTCAGAAGCAGATATTAAGGCAACATTAGATTTCATGTACTGGTTAGTAACATCAGAGGACGGAACAAAGATGATGGCTGAACAGTTTGGTGAAATTCCATATAAGAACGCAGCAGAAAATGAAAATGTATTCTTCCAAGATGCAAACAAGCTTATCGAAGAAGGTAAGTATACAGTTGAATGGGCATTCAACTATACTCCAAACGTAGATGATTGGAGAGCAACACTCGTAGCAGCTATGAACAAATATGACAATGGCGGCAAGTGGGATGATGTTCAGAAAGCATTTGTAGATGGATGGGCTACACAGTACAAGGCAGCAAATGCAGACTAATAATTAGTCAAATTCAGATTAAAAACTAAGCAAATATAATTGCTGGAGCGAGCAATACAAAATGCTCGCTCCTTTTTAATATCACAGGAACCTCACTTTTTATTTATGATAATGTGTATATAAAAGTTTCTCATTAATTTCCTGTGATATTAAAAAGATTGGTGATTGATGCTTGGTTTTTAAAGAATCTGATGCTTGCAGGCAAAGCGTCACAAATAATTATGAAGGAGTAAATTCAGAAAGGAGAATAAAATGGCAAATAAAACAGCAGTAAATTCGGTTCTTATTAGAAGGCCAATACAAAGATGCTTTTTGCTTTTTATGGCACCAACAATATTAGCTTTTTTAATTGGATTTATTTATCCGTTTTGTAAAGGAATTTATTTATCTTTTTGTTCTTTTACGACAACGAGTGATGCAACATGGAAAGGTATTGGAAATTATATAACGGCTTTTAAGGATGCATCATTTATCCATGCATTTTGGTACACTGCGCTATATGCGTTAGTATCATTACTGATTATAAATGTTTTGGCATTTACAATAGCTTATCTTTTAACACTTGGAATTAAAGGAGCTAATTTATTTAGAACAGCATTTTTTATGCCTAACTTAATCGGTGGTATTGTATTAGGTTACATTTGGAGTATGATTTTTGATGGTGTGCTGAGTAAATACGGAACATCAATCCTTATGGAAACAAGATACGGCTTCTGGGGATTAATAATATTGATGTGCTGGCAACAGGTAGGTTATATGATGATTATCTACATTGCAGGCTTGCAGGGTGTGTCAGAGGATTTAATCGAGGCAGCAAAGATTGATGGTGCAAATAAATGGGATACATTGATTCATGTAACAATTCCAAATATTATGCCTTCAATCACAATTTGTTTGTTCCTGACACTCACAAACGGATTTAAGTTATTCGACCAGAACCTGGCTCTTACAGGAGGACAACCGTTTAACTTCAAAGGTGATGGCTCAGTAGTAAGAACAACAGAAATGTTAGCTCTTAATATTTTCAATACGTTCTATGGACAAAATACGTCAGCAAGAGGTGTTGCACAGGCAAAAGCAGTTATATTCTTTGTATTGGTAGCACTCATTTCAGTAATTCAGCTTAAAGCAACAAGATCGAAGGAGGTGCAGCAGTAATGGCAAAAAATAAGACAAATATTAAAACACCAAGTTCAAAAGGTAAGCTTGCGTTGACAGGCGTGTTGTCAGTTATATGTATTATTTATATACTTCCTATATTTATTGTTTTAATGAATTCTTTTAAGGCAAATACATTTGTAAAGACGGCAACGTTTAAATGGCCACAGGGCGAGAGCTTTGTAGGCTGGGCAAACTATATAAAAGGATTTACGTTTGGAAATTATCCATTTTTTAAATCCATTGCGTTTAGTTTTATTATTACAATATTGTCGACAGCGCTTATTTTGATTTGTACTTCAATGGCAGCATGGTACATTGCAAGAGTTGACAGTCTGTTTTGTAAAATAGCATATTATGGATTTGTATTTTCTATGGTTGTACCATTCCAGATGCTTATGTTTACATTGTCAAAGACAGCGGACACATTGCATTTAAATACTCCGTTTACAATTCCAATTGTCTATCTTGGATTTGGAGCAGGAATGGCGGTGTTTATGTTCACCGGATTTATAAAGGGACTTCCCCTTGAAATAGAGGAGGCGGCAGCTATCGATGGATGTGGACCAATTCGTACATTCTTCATCGTTATACTGCCTATGCTCAAGCCTACATTGATTTCTGTTGGAATTTTGGAAATTATGTGGATTTGGAATGACTACTTATTGCCATATTTGACTTTGGACAGAACAAAGTATATGACAATTCCAATTCATATTCAGTACCTTCAGGGAAGCTACGGCTCAATAGATTTAGGTGCTATTATGGCGTTGATTATTTTAAGTATTATTCCAGTTATAATATTCTACTTAACATGTCAGAAGCATATTATCAAAGGTGTTGCTGCAGGCGCTGTTAAGGGATAGGAGGTACGATGAGAGCCAGTGGAGTATTATTACCAATATCAGCATTGCCCGGCAAGTATGGTATAGGCTGTTTTTCGAAAGAGGCATATGCTTTTGTTGATTTTTTAGAAAAGGCAAAACAAAAGTACTGGCAAATTTTACCGTTGGGACCAACAAGCTATGGTGACTCACCATATCAGTCATTTTCCGTATTTGCAGGAAATCCATATTTTATAAGCTTAGAAGATTTGATTGATCAGGGATTACTCTCAAAAAAAGAATGTGACGATGCAAAGATGGGTTCTAAAAGGGATAGTGTTGATTATGAAAAAATGTACAATGCCAGATATAAGCTGCTTAGAAAGGCATATGAGAGAAGTGGCATAAATGACAATGAAGATTTTCATCGTTTTAGAGAGGAAAATAAATATTGGCTTAGAGACTATGCAATGTTTATGGCCATCAAGGACAGATTTGGAGGAAAGAGTCTCGACAATTGGGCTACAGATATAAAACTGAGATATGGCTATTCTATGGATTACTATCAGAGAGAGCTATATTTTGAAATTGAGTTTTATGAGTTTATTCAGTATGAATTTTACAGACAGTGGTTCAAATTGAAGGAATATGCCAATAGAAAAGGGATAAAGTTTATAGGCGACATACCAATCTATGTTGCTTATGATAGTGCAGATGTATGGTCCCATCCGGAAATGTTCCAAATGGGACAGGACGGAAATCTGGATGCAGTAGCAGGATGTCCACCTGATGGATTTTCTGCTACGGGCCAACTCTGGGGAAATCCATTGTACAAATGGGAATATCATAAGAAAACAAACTATGATTGGTGGATAAAAAGAATAGAAAAGTGTAATCAATTATATGACGTGATAAGAATTGACCACTTTAGAGGCTTTGATGAATACTATTCAATTCCGGCTGGTGATGAAACGGCTGAAAATGGACATTGGGAAAAAGGCCCCGGAATTGATTTGTTCAATGCGATTAAATATTGTCTTGGCGATGTGCAGATAATAGCAGAGGATTTGGGATACATAACTGAATCTGTAAAACAGCTTGTAAGAGAGACAGGGTTCCCAAGCATGAAGGTATTGGAGTTTGCGTTTGATTCAAGAGATTCGTCAGGTCCACGTGAATATCTTCCATACAATTACCAAAAAAACTGTGTAGTGTATACAGGAACTCATGACAATGAGACATTGCTGGGATGGTTAGAAAATATCCTCCCGGAAGAAATAGAAATGCTGAAGGAATATATCGGCAAGGATATTGATGATAAAAAATTATTAGTTGATGAAGTGATTAGATTGGCGCAGGCGTCATCCGCAAATCTTTGCATTATTCCAATCCAAGACTATTTGTGTCTTGGAAATGAGGCTAGAATGAATATACCATCTACACTGGGAACGAATTGGAAGTGGAGAGTACAAAAGAAATATTTGAATAAAGACACTATAGAAAAAATCAAAAAGTATACTGTTCTGTACGGCAGAGCATAGTAAAAAGTTATTGTAACAGCGGTGAAACGTACAGTGGCACCGCTTGTTGCTTTATAAAATTTAGATGATATAATATGATATCAGGAGGGAATATGCAGACTTTAACAATAAAAGATATAGCAAAAATATGTAATGTAGGAATCAGCACTGTATCGAGAGCTATTAATGACGATCCTGGTATCAACAAAGATACTAAAGAACGTGTATTGAAGGTTATCGAGGAATATCATTATGTCCCAAATAACAGTGCACGTAATTTAAAAATGACAGAGTCAAACACTGTGGCTCTATTAATAAAAGGAATAGATAATCAGTTCTTTCAAGGTATGTTAAAAAACTTTGAAGAGGAGCTTACGAGCAAAGGCTACTCTTTTGTTCTTCAGACAGTAGGCGAGGACCAGGATGATGCAGATGTTGCTATTGAGCTGGCAAAAGAAAAGAGACTTAAAGGTATGATTTTCCTTGGTGGACTAATGGATTATCCGGAAGAAAAATTAAAGAGAGCAGGAGTCCCATATGTACTTTGTACGGTTGCAGTTAATTTAGATGCTCCAAAAAGAAATTGTCCATCGGTTTCGATTAACGATGAAAAGGAGAGCTTCCACGCAGTTGATTATTTGTGCAAGCATGGACATAAAAAGATAGCAATCATTTCAGGACGGGAAACTGATTATGCAGTTGGCCGAATGAGGCTTATTGGATACAAGAAAGCACTTGAGGCAAATGGTATTGAATATGATCCTGAGTTTGTAAGATTTATGAAGGATGATATACCGGAATATTCAATAGAAAATGGATATGCTGTAATGAAAGATATCATAGATATGAACATTGACTGTACAGCCGTCTATTGCGTGTCAGACCTGACTGCTTTTGGAGCATACAGAGCGGTATATGAGGCTAAAAAGAATATCCCGGATGACTATTCAATTATGGGATTTGATGGACTGGAAATGTCAAAATTCTTTACGCCCGCGCTTACAACAGTTAAGCAGCCATGTGAAGAAATGGTAAAATCATCAATAGAGCTTTTGATAAAAAATATCAATGGCGAGGCTGATCATAGTCAGCTTATCTTTGACGGTGAACTGGTAAATGGAGAATCAGTAAAAGATATAAATTAAATAGAATAATAAAAAGCTGTAGCTTAAACAATAAAAGTTTGTAAAGCTACAGCTTTTCTTTCGTTATACTTATTTTTTGTTTACTCTCCATGAGAGTGGATCTCCAGTTGACTTAAAGTCATAAGGTTCATCGCTTGAAGTACCCACATCGTAGATTCCGTCATCGGAATTTGTTGTATCGTCTGTAATCTGAGTATCATCATTAACGGATAAAGTATCAAGAGAAGTTTTGAGAAGTGTTCCAACCTCCTCTTTGCTCATATTCATAGCGCTAGCAAGCTCGTCCAATTCAGGAACCCGACCAAGCTTTTCGCTCAATGCTTTAGTAGTATTGTCAAGACGGTTTAGATTGTCCGCAAGATGCTGACCTATTCTGTCAGAGTTTATCTGAGAGTTTAATGTAGCTTCAATTGCTTCGACGATTCGCTGCTCCACGAAGGAGTCAAACTTTTCGTACGAATCATCAAAATCAGAGATGGCAAGCATAACGCCCATATTGCCCTCCTGAATTAAATCTCCAAAATGAACACCTCTGCCACGATAGCTTTCGGCAATAGATGCAACCTTGTTAAGCTGTGTATTTATCAAGGCTTCAACGACATCCATGTTTCCGATAAGCAGCTGCTCTATCATATTTTTCTTTTCATCATCGCTGTATTCAGGAATAGCCTCCAAATCAGACATATACATTTTGATAAATGCAAGCTCCTCTTCGGATTCAACATCAGATTCCGTAACACCATCCGCAAAGATGCTGTCAGAGTCTGAAGACTCGGTGTTTTGAAAAATAGAATTTACAGGTGCTTCAATACCCTCAACGGTTATTTTGTTGACAGTCAGATAGTCATATATAAAAGAGTACTGGCTGTCATCTTCTATTAAATCGCCAAAGTGCTTTTTAACCTCTTCTTTTGTTGTTTTGTTGCCACAGGCTGCAGCGTATGCAACAAAATCACTTAATGCTTCATTAAATAACGCCTTTTTGTCCATAAATATTCAATCCTTTATATTAATTAAATAAGTAGGTCACTTCAAAATATTTAAAAATCGACGATAAATTTTTCACATATTAAAAATCGACGATAACTTGCGAAACAACCTAAACAAATGATACATAAAAGACTTGAAAAAAGCAAGCAGAATGGGTAACATTTAAGAAGGAAAAACACAAGAAAAACTAGCGGAAAGATATTTGAGTTATGGGTGATATATTAAGAAAATTGAGAAAATCAAGAATTGTATCTTTGATACAAATCCTTTTGTTTATAGCAGTGTGCGCTGCAGTTGGAGCATTTGTGGCTTATTTCGAGCATGAAAATGATCCGACAGATGAGGCTGCAAAATATTTTAGAGCTTTTATTGCAGGTGATTATGATACAATGTACGACTGTGTTTACAAACAAAACAATTATTATATAAACAAGAATATGTACAAAGAGCAGATGAAGCAGATAAGACAAAACTATGTGATTGATACATATTTAATTGGGAAACCGGAAAAAGTAAATGGGCAAAAGATAGTAACTGTTACATGCAAAGACGAAACAAGCGATACAGAGAAGAATTTTAATATCAACCTTGTGGGGGTTAGAAAAAAATACAGCATATCGTCAAAATATTATGTTGATATAGAAAAAATGCTTGTAAAGAACTTTTCTGTTGTATTAAATGAAGACAGTGATTTGCTTCTTAATCATGAAAAGGTTACAGAAAAAAATGCGAAGGTCACTCATGAAAACGGAAATAAAATATATAATTTTGGAGCTATTATAAATGGTCCATATGTTGTAACTGCTACAACGAAATATTATTCCGCAAATGAGAGCATAACACTTAATCGTGAAGGGACAATAGTAGATTTGACAAAGTCAAAAATCACTGCAAGCAGCGATTTTGGTAAGAAATTAAATCAGACAGGAAATGATATTATTGAACAGTTTTATGCTGCTGTTAGAAACAGAAAGCCAGACAGCAAAAAGCTGATGAAATATTTTAAGACAAAAAAACTCCAAAAGAAAGTGAAAAAGCTTGTAAAGGAATCGCAGAATTTTGTATATCCACCGGACACAAAAAATATTGATACCTACAAGGTGACCGAAATGGATATAAAGGACTTCATAGATAGTATAAGCTATGATCAAAGTAAAAACAGATATATAGTAAATTATTCGTACTATTATAAATACAAGTCGGAGACTTCAATATCACTTGCAAATAGTTATGTTTACTCCCTGAGTGGTAAGGTTGACTGCACATTGAGGATAATATATGATATTGAAAATGATGACATAGTGGTCAGCGATATCACACTTAAAAATAAACACAAAAAGAATAAAAAATAAGCAGTGTGAAACAGGTTGATTGCTGTTTATGACAATAAATTTATAAGACAGAATGGAGAATAAAATGTCAAAACAAATTTGGAAGCCGGGAAATATGCTGTACCCGTTGCCTGCAGTGCTGGTTACAGCCACAGATGGAAAAGGCAATGACAATGTGCTTACAATTGCATGGACAGGAACAGTATGCTCAGACCCTGCAATGGCATATGTGTCAGTCAGACCATCAAGACATTCCTATCAAATGATAAAGGATACAAAGCAATTCGTAATCAATCTCACAACAAAGGATTTAGCATACGCTACAGATTATTGTGGAGTAAAATCAGGTAGAGATGAAGACAAATTCAAAGCGATGAAGCTTACAAAAGAAAAAGCTCAGTATGTACAGGCTCCACTTATAAAAGAAAGCCCTGTTAACATAGAATGCGAAGTGGTTGACATCATACCTTATGGCTCACATGATATGTTTGTGGGAAAGGTGTTATGCGTGCATGCAGACGAAAAATATATGGACGGGAATGGCAGGTTTGATTTGGAAAAAGCACAGCCGATTGTTTATTCTCACGGTCAGTATTATTGCACTGGAGAAAAGCTTGGCAAATTTGGCTATTCAGTCCGGAAGAATAAATAATATCAGAGTGTGCAAATGATTTACCCGGAGGAGATGGAACAAATTGACAGACAATTCCAAAATAATATTTCACATAGATGTCAATTCGGCATTTCTTAGCTGGACTGCGGTTAAGATGCTGCGAGAGGGCAGCAGTGTGGACATAAGAGAAATACCGGCAATAATTGGTGGTGACAGAAAGAAGCGACACGGTATCGTACTGGCAAAATCTATACCGGCAAAAAAGTATGGAATAGTGACAGGCGAGCCAATCGCAAATGCACTCAAAAAATGCCCTGAGCTTGAGATAGTTCCGCCTGAGCATAATTATTATCAGGAACAGAGTGCAAAGCTAATGGAGCTTCTTAGAAGCTTTACCCCAAACATTGAGCAGGTAAGTGTCGATGAGTGTTATATGGATTTTAGCTCAATTAAAAATTCATACAAATCGCCGATAGAGGCGGCATATCTGATAAAGGATACAGTGAAAAAGAAATTTGGATTTACTGTAAATATTGGAATTTCAGATGTCAAAGTGTTGGCCAAGATGGCTTCGGATTTTACAAAGCCGGACAAGGTCCATACATTATATAAAAACGAAATCCAAGCTAAAATGTGGAATTTGCCGGTATCAGAATTGTTTATGGCGGGAAAGTCCAGTGTGGTCACATTAAATAAGCTGGGGATTTTTACTATAGGACAGCTTGCAAACACTCCAAGGAATGTGCTTAAGTCTCATCTGAAAAGTCATGGCATCACATTGTGGGAATTTGCAAACGGAATTGATGACAGTGTTGTAAACGCTGAGTCTGAGGAAGCGAAGGGCATAGGAAATTCAGTTACATTGGCACAGGATTTAAACGACATAGAGGATATCAACAAGATATTTTTACAGCTGTCAGATAAAGTTGGCTCAAGACTGAGAACTTCAGGACAGATGGCAAAAACAGTCGCAGTGGAAGTGAAATACAATGACTTTAGCAAGGTGTCGAGACAGACAACGCTTGATAGGGCTACAGACTCAAGCACAGAGCTATACAATCTGTCAAAGGAATTGTTTGGCGAATGCTGGAATAAAAAGCCTGTCAGACTGTTAGGCATAAGAACTGCAAATCTTGTTCAGCAGGGCGAGCCTGAACAAATGTCCATTATGGATATTTTTAAGGAAACTTCAAAAAGTAATGAATTTAAAGCACCGTCCCATGACAAACTTAAAAAGCTCGACAAGGCATTAGATAGTATAAAGAATAAGTACGGCCAGGACACAGTAAAGAGAGCCAGCTTATTGCAGAATAATAACGAGGAAGATAATTATGAAGGATAATATAGTTTTAATAGGTATGCCGGGTGTAGGCAAAAGTACAATTGGTGTTATTTTGGCAAAAATATTAGGTTACAAATTTATTGATGCGGATCTTCTGATACAGGAGAAGCACGGAAAATTATTAAAGGATATTATTGCCGAAAGAGGAATCGAAGGATTCATTCAGGTTGAAAATGATGTAAATAAATCAATTGACACACACAGAGCAGTTATAGCTACAGGTGGAAGTGTTGTATATGGACAGGAGGCTATGGAGCATCTTTCAGAAATTGCCACTGTTATATATCTTAAGCTTGAGCTTGGCGCGCTAAGGAGACGTCTTGGTAATTTGACAAAAAGAGGCGTAGTTCTGCATAAAGGACAAACATTAAAGGACTTATATGATGAAAGAATACCGTTATATGAAAAATATTCGGACATAATAGTAGATGAACATCGCTGCACGGTAGAGCAGACTGTTCAAAAAATTGTTGATAAGTTGGAGGAATATGAAAAGTAATATTAGAAAGAATGGCGTGATGTCTATTACGCCTATCGCATTAATGTTATTTGGACTAATGATAATTACAACAATATTTTTGCAGCTCGCAGTAGAAATTCATGCATATAGTTTTATTGCAAAGCATAATATACAGATTGGAAACATTAAAATTATTCAGCATAAATTAAATTATAGGAAACAAAAGATTGCCGAAGAGGAAATAAAAAAAGTTCCCTCTACGGCAATTTTGTTTATACGGCCGGTGGACAATTGCGTGACATCATCAAGATTTGGAGATGCAGATGAGAGAAATAGTCCTCATCAGGGACATGACTGGGCCGTGGCAGTTGGAAGTGAAGTAAAAGCATCAGCGAATGGTGTAGTTGAGCTTGCTTATTATAGTAAAAGCTATGGATATAATATTTTGATAAATCACCAGGATGGCGTGCAGACCAGATATGCTCATATGTCACAATTGTATGTTGTATCAGGTCAACGTGTTAAGCAGGGAGAAATTATTGGTGCTAGCGGAAGCACGGGCGATAGCACGGGACCTCATCTTCATTTTGAAGTTATAAAAGATGGTGTGAGAGTAAATCCGCTTGGATATGTATCAGAATGACCCCCATTATTTTGTAAAAAAATGGAAAAATGTAACAATATATAGTAATTGATGTATTTTATAGTAGGTTTACAAAGAATGAGATTGTTGTTATAATAAAACGGATAGAGTTTGAAAATAAATTAAATTTGTATATATACTGGGAGTTGAACATGGAACGTTATATTATAAAAGGTGGAACACCTTTGAGCGGCGAAGTCGAGGTTGGCGGAGCAAAAAACGCTGCATTAGGTTTACTTGCAGCAGCTATTATGACTGATGAAGAAGTGACTCTAGAAAATTTACCGGATGTAAGTGATATAAATCAATTAATAGATGCTATAGCAAACATTGGAGCTACAGTTAAGAGAAAAGACAGACATACAGTTACTATTTGTGGAAAGACAATCAATTCACACGTAGTTGAGTATGAACAGATGAGAAAAATAAGAGCGTCATACTATTTGTTAGGAGCTCTTTTAGGAAAGATGAGCAGAGCGGAGGTTGCTTTGCCGGGCGGATGTGATATAGGTAGTAGACCTATTGATCAGCATTTGAAGGGATTTAGAGCTTTAGGCGCAGATGTAATTACAGACCATGGTATGGTAAATGCCAAGGCAGACAGACTTGTAGGAAATCATATTTTCCTCGACGTTGTATCAGTAGGTGCGACAATCAATGTTATGCTTGCAGCAGTTAAAGCTGAAGGAAAGACAATTATTGAAAATGCAGCAAAAGAACCACACGTCGTAGATATTGCAAATATGCTTAACAGTATGGGTGCAAATGTAAGAGGTGCAGGTACAGATAAAATTAGAATTGAAGGAGTAAGTAAGCTCCACGGAACAATTTACTCTACAATACCTGATCAGATTGAGGCCGGTACATTTATGTGTGCAGCAGCAGCTACAGGTGGAGAAATTCTTGTTAAAAACGTAATTCCACGACATTTAGAATCTATTTCTTCAAAGCTTATAGAAATGGGGTGTACTGTTATTGAATATGATGATGCTGTAAGAGTTAAAGCCGGAGATTTTATAAGAAATGCAAATATCAAGACATTTCCTTATCCGGGTTTTCCAACAGATATGCAGCCACAGATGACAGCCGTACTCGCATTGGCAAACGGCAGCAGTACAGTTACTGAGAGCATATTTGAAAACAGATTCAAATACGT
The DNA here is from genome assembly GCA_964631845.1 of uncultured Eubacterium sp. Classification (GTDB taxonomy): domain Bacteria; phylum Bacillota; class Clostridia; order Lachnospirales; family Lachnospiraceae; genus Eubacterium_G. The sequence goes on along the minus strand of CAZWAG010000024.1, from coordinate 5,096 downwards.
CGATGAGCTAAACAGAATGGGAGCCATTATCAAGGTTGAAGGTAATTCAGCATTTGTATCAGGAGTTGGAAGTCTCACGGGTGCAGAAGTATCTGCTCCGGACTTGAGAGCCGGCGCAGCACTTGTAATTGCAGGTATGGCAGCAAATGGCTTTACAGTGGTTGACGATATAGTTTATATCCAGAGAGGATATGAGAGATTTGAAGAAAAGCTTTTGGGCTTAGGAGCTATTATTGCAAAGGTTGACTCTGAGACAGAAGAACAGAAGTTTAAGCTTAAGGTTGGATAAGAATTAAGCTAGAAGACTTATACCTTAATGATTTGTAGATATAAGGATTTATTAAGAAATAATAAATATAATAATTTTCAATAAAGAGTATCAAATTGACATAATGGTTAATTTGATACTTTTTCTTTATATTATAGGAAATTCCTCTGAATTTCCTATAATATAAAAAACGCTCCGCTAAGGATGCGCACTCGCGCGCAAGGAAGCATGTCGCAAAAGCGACCGCGCTCGGCGCGAGAATCTCGCAAGCGAGATTCTTTCTTATGACAATATTATTTTATATAGTGACCTTGTGGAATCCTATTTTTATTAAGTAAAAAGCAAATACATAAATTGTCTATAAAAATATTTAGAATGAATATTGCAAAAAGAAATCTGAAATGTTAGAATATATTTATAAGATAATGTAAGCGCTTACAAAAATTGAAAGGAGAATAACAATGAAACAAAAAAGATTTAGAAAAATTGTATCTATTATATGCGTTTTGGCGTTAGTCTTTTCGTCAATAACTGCATGGGATGTAACGAAGGCTTTTGCCGATGCATCATCTGAGATTATTCTTAAAAGTGACACATCCAGAGAATCGTTGTTAAATGAAATCGCAAATTCGGATTACAATTTTGCACTAAACAAGAATGCAACTGCGTCAAAGGTAACAGGTGGTAATAATGGAGGAACGGATTTAACTGTTATCACAAACGGTGAATTTGCAACATCACGTAGTGCAACAACAACAGTAACGATTGGTCAAAAAATTGCAGAGGACAAATGGGTACAGGTAGATTTAAAGAATGCCTATGACACAAGTAAAATTGATAGAATAGCTGTTCAGTATTGGTCATTAAACACTAGTGCCAGAGCAGGATATAAGATTTTATATTCATTGAATGGTATTGACTTTGTTGAAGTTGGAAGTGCAGAGGCTTACACTTCTGCATCCGGAAATCCTATTATTTGTCTGGACCATATGACATTGACAGAGGAGCAGAAGCAGGAAATTCCTTTTGCAAGATTTGTCAGAGTGGTAGCAACAAGCGATAATAATAATACTAACAATGGCCTTCAGGTAATGGGAATGGCTGTATTAACTGATGGTACAACAAAAGTTAGCGATGTTGGGTACCAGGAGGTAGAAAATTTAGATGACCCTGTTTCTCTTACAGTTACATCTAGTGATTATGAACAATTAGAATATATATTTGAAGCATCAGCAAAGGATACCGGAGACTATACATACTATGCATATATTGATGGAACTCAAGTGGAAGAAGCAGTTGAGCCTCAAAAGAGGTATGTAGTAACAGGATTGACAGGCGGTAGCCACACTGTAAAAATTGTAGCACAGTATAGTGGCTTATATTCTGAAGGAATAACAGAAACAGTTAATGTTACTGATACAAAGGATTTGTTGACTGATGAGAGAAATTTTGCTGTTGGCAAGATTGCTACAGCTTCATCTATAAGAGACAATGATTTAGAGACAAATATTACAGATGGAAATATTACATCACTGTTCAGAACATTGGCAACAGACACTGAATCAACAATAGTGATTGATTTAGGTGCAAATTATAAGTTGGATGTAATAGAGAGAACAGTTGCATTGTATGCTACAGGAAGATATCCAAAAAATTATACAATTGACTATTCATCTAATGGATTAGATTACCAGACGGTAGCTACTGCAACAGGTACATCGGAAGTTCAGTCGGTGTTAATCGACCCGGCAGATTGTGATCTTCCGGGAGTTCGATATGTGAGATTTAGTCTAAGTAATCCGGTTGGAGCTGGATTTGGTTTCCAAATGTATGAACTCGGTATTATCCTAAAAGAAGATGCTGATTTAACTCCGGTTGAAATTGAAATGCTAGACGATCCGGAGTCTCTTACAGTCACATCAAGCGATTATGGACAGCTAGAGTATCAGTTTACAGCATCAAAGAATGATGAAGGAGATTACACATATTTTGCTTACATTGATGGAAAGAAGGAAACTGATTCGGTATATCCTGACACAAAATATACTAAAACAGGATTATTAAGTGGAAATCATACAGTTAAAATTGTGGCAATAAACGCAGGCTTGGTATCAGAAGGAATTACAGAGGTTGTTCAGGTGTCTGATCCAAAGGAATTGATATCAACAGACAGAAATATGGCATTGGGCAGAACTGCTGTTTCTTCATCTACCAGAGTGGACATTGTAAATGACCAGGAAGTGCCGGATGATATTACAAAATTAACAGACGGTGATTTAAAAACACAGTTTAGAACATTACAGACAGACCCGGAGGCGAGCATTGTTATTGACTTGGGTTCACAGTTTAAATTAAACATTATTGAATTGGTTGCTATGTCATATATCGACAATAGATATGCAAAGGAATACTCTATCGATTATTCACAGGATGGAGAATACTTTGAGACAGTGTGCACAGGTACAGGAAATAGTACATTCCAGTACAGTAAAATCAATCCATCGGAATGCACATTATCAACTGTAAGGTATGTGAGAATAAATGTTAGCAAACCTTTTGCTGAAGGATATGGATTCCAGTTTTATGAAATAGCAGTAATATCAAAAGATAAGAGCTTAGATGACACAGAAATAACATTAAACAAATCTGAATATACATATACAGGTGATGCTATATTGCCGGATGTTACTATCACATTTGGCGATAAGACACTGGAAAAAGACAAGGATTATGTAGTTAAATGTACAGACAATGTTAATGTGGGAAATGCTACAGCAGTATTAGAAGGTGCAGGCTCATATTCAGGAAGTAAAACGTTAGAATACAAAATTACTCCTGCAAATATGAATGATGTTGATATTGTGCCATCATTTGATGATGATGGAGAATTACTGCTAAGCTTAACATATTACGAAAAAGAGTTAGTTGAAAACCAGGATTACACATACACAACAGAAAAAAATTCAGATGGTGATATGTTAATTAAGGTTGAAGCTGCGGGTAATAATTTTACAGGAACAAAAGAAAAAGTTGTTCCTATTACAGAATTCCCTGTAGTAGAAGTTGCAAATGTTTCAGTAACATCCACAGAGTTAAATACAATTGATGTGTCCTTTGAAAATCCAAATACATTTGCCGGAGACAGACAGTTATATGACGTATATATTGATGAGGAAATAGCGGACGAAGATGTTGTGGCAGGAGAGTATTCCTATGACGATATGGATGCAGGAGAACATCAGGTTAAGGTTGTTGCAAAAATAAATGGACAGACATCTGATGGAGTAGAACAGAGTGTTACTGTTAACGGTATTGATGTTGCCGATTACAAGATAGTTATTTCACTTCCTGAGAATGCAGAAGAGTTTGTATATACAGGAGAGCCAATAATACCAGCTTGTTCAGTAGTAAATGAAGACGAATCTGAAACATTAGCTGTAGATGAGGACTATACAATTTCCTTCGAGAACAATACAAATGCCGGAACAGCAAAGGTAGTTGTAAAGGGTATTGGACTGTTTGAGGGAACTGTAGAGGCAGAGTTTGAAATTCAGCCAAAAGAAATTGTAGAATCTGATGTTGACTTTACAAAGGTTGCAAAATCATATACATATCTTGGAAAACCTATTGAGCCGGAAGTATCTATTGAAGGCTTGGCTAAGGATGTTGATTACACAGTTTCGATTGAAGGAAATAATGCCCCTGGAACAGCTAAGATTACTATTACCGGTATTGGTAATTATAAGGGCATAGTATCCAAAGAATTTACTATCGAAAAGAAAATTGAACCAACAACTCAATCAAATCCTACAACAACGAAGGTTACAGTTGGAAAGAGCAAGATTGTTTCTGCAAGCAAGAAGAAATCTTCAAAGAAGCTTAGTGTCAAATTCAAGGCTGTAAAAAAAGCAACAAAATATCAGATTGTAATTTCTGTTAAGAAGAATGGCAAGAAGTATCTTGTTAAGAAAACAGTAAAGAAAACAAAGATTACAATTGTAAATAAGAAACTGGCAAATAAAAAGAAGTTATATATTAAAGTAAGAGCAATAAGAGTTGTAAAAGGAAAAACATATTACGGAAAATGGTCTAACACGAAAAGTGTTAAGATAAAATAATCTATCGTACAAAGGTTAGGGGGTCTGTACCGGATAACGGTACAGACCCTTTTAGTGCTTAAGTTATTTTCGTGAATATAATGACAGTTTGGAAGCCACATACCTAGCAAAAACCAAAAATGCAAAATGCCAGGTAAAATATAAAAAAATAAAATATTATTACAAAAAAACGTGTGTTATAATTGTTGTGGGATAACATAGTTGTGATAGCGCGACCCAATAGGATATAATATAAATTAAGCAAGGTATATAGAATAGTACAAGATGAAGGCAGGAGTGTAATATATGGAAATCAATAAAGCGTTTGAAGAATTTTTGAATGGGGTTAAAGACAAAGGAATTGTTGTAAATTATGTTCAAGCTATAAGGAATGGGAAAATCGCTTTGGACTGGGGAAGAATGACTCAAAAGGCAAGATTAAATACATGGTCTGTGAGTAAGAGTTTTGTTTCTGTTGCAGTTGGCATTGCGATAGACGAAGGATTGATATCTCTTAATGAAAAAATATGTGACAGCTTCGAAGAATATCTTCCAAAAAATCCAAGCAAAAATTTAACTGATTTGACAGTTAGACATTTACTTACAATGACGACGGGATTTGATCATCCTTTGTTCTTCTCAGATGATCCTGAAAGATATGTGACAGTTGATTGGATTAAATATTTCTTTAATCAAAGTTTTCCATATGCTCCCGGTGAGAGATTCTTATA